>JBATMT010000299.1:0-5111 GCA_049289975.1 Paracoccaceae bacterium
GTGTAATGCCGAAGCGGACGTTGCAACCTTGAACGCAGCCGACTTCCTGAAATCCATCAACGCGGCGGCCCCGTGGAACGCACGACGGTCCACTGACGTCTGGCAAGACAAAACCCCAATCCGTGCCGAACTCTTCGGCACGGAACGGCTGGAACATCATGCTGAAAGCCTCGCAACGGCCCAACATGTCGCAACCGGCAAACCGCCACGGGTCCCGAGCCTCAGCAGACGCGTCAACGAGAACGCCAAGGTGCTGCTTGATGCCTACCGCGTCTGCGCGAAGGCGGTGCAGGACGGCCAGCCCATCGCGCCTGCCGCCGAGTGGCTTCTGGACAATTTCCATCTCGTCGAACAGCAACTCCGCCAGATTTCCGACGATCTCCCGCCGGGATATTATCGGCAACTGCCGAAGCTGATCGAAGGCCCGTTCGCGGGCTATCCGCGGGTTTTCGGTCTGGCTTGGGCCTATGTCGCCCACACCGACAGCCTTTTGTCTGGTCAGGTTCTGCGCCGCTATGTGAGGGCCTATCAAAGCATCCAGCCGCTCAAGATCGGTGAACTCTGGGCCGTCGCCATCACCTTGCGCATTGTCCTAATCGAAAACATGCGACGACTGGCTGTGCAGATCATCGAAGGTCACGCCCTGCGCCAGACTGCAGACAAGCTCGTCGATGACGTTCTGTCGGCGCGCGCACAGACAGACCACTCGCACCTTCTGGCGTTCCAGAAGGCCATTGCACCTTATGAAGACCTGCCGCTGTCCGAAACCGTCGCAGCGCAGATCGCCAAACGTCTGCGTGGCTACGACCCTGCCCAGATGCCGCTGCTCAATTGGCTCGAGGATCGCCTGCATCAGCAGGGTAAGACCGTCGAAGACGTCGTCACCAGCGCGCAGTTGCGCATGGGTGCCTCCAACGTCTCGATGCGCAACATCGTCACCTCGATGCGCCTCGTGTCCGATATGGACTGGTCAGAGTTCTTTGAAGATGTCAGCGTCATCGACGCCCGGCTCGGCGCACAGACCACATTCACCTCGATGGATTTCCCGACCCGCAACCGCTACCGGACCGAGATCGAGATTCTGGCGCGCGGCTCGGGGCAAACCGAAGGGGCCGTCGCCGACACCTGCCTTCGCCTCGCCAACGAAGCCGTCGGACCACATGACAAAGACCCCGGCCACTGGCTGATCGGACGGGGCCGTCCCGCACTGGAAACGGCTGTTTCGTTCCGGCGATCCCCCTTCAGACGGTTGCGCCGCTGGATGGGGCGCTATGCTTTGCCCGCCTATTTGGCGGCAATCGTGCTTCTGGCGGCTGCTTTCCTGACGACTGCGCTGGCCTCGGCTCACGCCGAACGGGCTGGCCTCCTAGCCATAGTGGCCCTTTCGCTCACCGGTATCGCCGTTGCCGTCGAAGCGGCAACAGCAGTCGTGAACACGATCATCACCCGCTCGGTCGCGCCCCATCCTCTCCCGTCCCTTGATCTTGCGAAAGGCGTTCCGTCCGATCTGCGCACCCTAGTCGCGGTTCCCGTGCTTCTGCATGAACCATCGGTGATCTTGCACCAGATCGAACAGTTGGAAGTTCATCACCTGTCAAGTGCAGGCGGTGCCTTGCACTATGCACTTCTGTCCGACTTCTCTGATGCGGGCGCTGAAAGCAGCAAAGACGAAAGTGCCCTGAAGGACCTCGCGCTCGACGCCATCCGCCGGCTCAACACCCTTTACCCGTCCGAAGACGGCGCACGCTTCTTCTTCCTGCACCGGGACCGGCAATGGAACCCATCCGAAGGCGTGTGGATGGGTTGGGAACGCAAGCGCGGCAAGCTGATGGAACTGAATCGCCTGTTACGCGGCGCGCAAGATACAAGCTTTACCGTCCAGAGCAGCCCGGTGCCGCAAGACATCCGCTATGTCATCACGCTCGACGCCGACACCCGCCTTTTGCGCGACACGGTTCACAAACTGATCGGCAAGATGGCGCATCCGCTGAACCATCCGCGCTTCAGCCAGTCCGCGAACCGCGTCACCGATGGCTATGGCATCATGCAGCCCCGCGTAAGCGCGGCGCTTCCGCTTGGCGCAGACGGGTCGATCTATCAGCGCATATTCTCCAGCCCCGGCGGCATCGAACCCTACGCAGCGGCGACATCTGACCTTTATCAGGATCTGTTCGAGGAAGGCTCATTCACCGGAAAAGGCATCTACGACGTCGACGCGTTCGAGAAGGCACTTGCGGATCGCGTCCCCGAAAACACCATGCTCAGCCATGACCTTTTCGAAGGTGTGTTCGCGCGTGCCGCGCTCGCGTCGGACATCGAAGTGGTCGAGGACTTTCCCACCCGATACGATGCGGACTCCAGCCGCCAGCACCGCTGGGCGCGCGGCGATTGGCAGTTGCTGCCGTGGATCTTCGGCGCTCGCGGCAAAGCCGAAGGCGGCCTGCCCGCCGTGGGACGCTGGAAGATGCTCGACAACCTGCGCCGCTCACTTCTGGCACCGATGGTGGTGTTGACGCTCTGTCTCGGCTGGTTGATGGGTCCGACAATTGCGCTGATGTGGACGATCTGGACCATCCTCATGCTGGCGCTGCCCCGGGTCTTGCCCCTGCCTTTCGGCATCGTCCCCACCCGAACCGGAGTTACCGCGCGCAGCCATCTTGCTGCGCTTGGGAAAGACACGCTCACCGCGCTCAGTCACATCGGTCTCGTTGTGGTGTTCCTTGCCGATGCTGCCACTGTCATGCTCGACGCCATCATCCGAACCGTCTGGCGCCTCGCCGTCTCGCGGCGGCACCTTCTGGAGTGGGTCACGGCGGAACAGGCAAGCAGGGCAGGCGCCCCAACCCTTGTCGCAGCATTTAGGCGCATGGCCCCAAGCGTGGCGACCGCACTTTTCGCGGCAGCTCTCGTCTATTGGTTCTCGCCGGGCTCCCTGCCGCTCGCCTTGCCGTTCTGCATCCTCTGGGTCATTGCCCCGCTGGTCGCGACCTATATCAGCAAGCCCCGCCCATCCGTTCGGCCCCAGCATTTGACCGATGAACAGCGCCAGGCGCTCCGCTCCATCGCCCGCCGGACATGGCGGTACTTCGAGACCTTCGTGACAGCAGAAGAGAATTTCCTACCCCCTGACAATTTTCAGGAAATTCCGAAACCAAAAATAGCCTCCCGAACCTCGCCCACAAACATCGGGCTTTATCTTTTGTCGACGGTGGTCGCGCATGACCTTGGCTGGATCGGTCGCAGGTCTGCGGTCCACCGGCTGCGCGACACGCTGGCGACCATTGAACGGATGCACAGGTTTCGCGGGCATCTCTACAATTGGTACGACACCCGCGATCTGCGCGTGCTTGACCCGCCCTATGTCTCGTCCGTCGATAGCGGCAATCTGGCTGGCCATCTCATTGCGCTGTCGCAATCCTGTCGTGAGTGGCAGAGGGCCGACCCAACAGATCAAGAAGTCCGCCCGGCGATTTTTGACGGCATCGACCTCGCTCGCCAGTCGCTGGTGGCTGGCCCGGAACTTGACCAGCTTGCCAACCGCCTTGCCACACTTGCCCGCTCGATTGAAGACACGACCACACCGCTCGAAAGTCTTGCATCGCAATTGGTCGCCGTGCGCGATCATGCGCTGGCCGTCGGCGGCGCAAACTCGGAAGCAGCCTACTGGATTGCTGCCGCCTACCGCAGCCTGACCGACCACTTTGCCGATCGCACAGCTTCCGTTGAACCGGCGCTCCTCGACGAACTGGCCACCAAGGCGCACCGTCTGGCAATCGAGATGGATTTCGGTTTCCTGTTCGAGCCGGACAAGAAACTGCTGCTGATCGGTTTTTCCGTCGCCACCAACCGACCCGACACCAACTGCTACGACCTTCTTGCCTCCGAAGCGCGCCTCGCCAGCCTTTTTGCAATCGCCAAGGGCGATGTCGAAACCCGCCACTGGTTCCGCCTCGGTCGCGCTGCGACCCCGCTCGGAGCGGGTTCGGCGCTGATCTCGTGGTCGGGCAGCATGTTCGAATATCTTATGCCCTCCCTCGTCATGCGAGCGCCGCAAGGCTCGATGCTGGCCGAGACGAACCGCATGGTTGTAGCGCGTCAGGAAGCCTATGGCGCCGCCATCGGCATGCCGTGGGGCATATCTGAATCTGCCTTCAACGCCCGCGATCTCGAGATGACCTATCAATACTCCAATTTCGGCGTGCCGGGATTGGGCCTCAAGCGCGGCCTTAGCGAAAACCGCGTCGTGGCGCCCTATGCAACGGGACTGGCCGCCATGATTGACCCCGCCGCCGCAGCCCGGAACTATGCCGCGCTTTCGGCACTCGGCGCAGAAGGTCGCTACGGGTTCTACGAGGCAATCGACTTCACGCCTTCTCGGCTTCAGACCGACGAGGATTTCGCCATCGTCCGCAGCTTCATGGCCCACCATCAGGGCATGACCATCACTGCCATCGCCAACATGCTTCAGGGCGGCAGGCTCCGTGACAGGTTCCATGCCGAACCGATGATCCAGGCGTCGGACCTGCTGTTGCAAGAGCGCGTTCCCCGCGACGTGGCCACATCACCGCCTCGCGCAACCGAAGTCGCGGTGGCCGCAGCAGAAGACAGCGAGAATGCCGGATTGCGCACCTTCGAGGCCCCGGCGAGCGCTGTCCCCACGGGACACATCCTGTCGAACGGCAACTACAGCGTCCTGCTGACGCCCACGGGCGAAGGCTTCAGCCGCTGGCGCGACATCGCCGTGACGCGCTGGCGGGCCGAAGCCACGCAAGCCACCTTCGGGTCCTTCATCTTCATGCGCGACACCACGAACGGGCTGGCCTGGTCTGCTGGCGTGCAGCCCACAGGTGCCGACGCCGAATTGCACCGGGCCGCCTTCAACGAACATCACGCAGCCTACACCCACCACACAGCGCGGCTGACCACGACCACCGAAGTCGTCGTCTCGGCCGAGGACGATGCCGAGGCCCGGCGCGTCACACTCACCAATACCGGCCGCCGTCCGCGCGAGGTTGACGTGACCTCCTACGCCGAACTGGTGCTTGCCCCGCTGGCGACCGACATCGCGCACCCGGCGTTCGCCAAGATGTTCGTCGTGACGGACTACCTGC
>JBATMT010000300.1:0-3864 GCA_049289975.1 Paracoccaceae bacterium
CCGTTACGTGGGCTGTAGGGAAAGACATGCAAGAAGGTCAGGGAACAGTCCGTCACGAGCTTCAGCGAGTTTTCGAACATCGCTTCGGTCTCGGTCGGAAAGCCTGCAATGATGTCGGCCCCAAATATGATGTCGGGCCGCAGGCGGCGCGCATCCTCACAGAACCTTATGGCGTCGTCGCGCAGGTGACGCCGTTTCATGCGCTTCAGAATCATGTCGTCGCCCGCCTGCAACGACAGGTGCAGATGTGGCATCAGACGTGGCTCGGAGGCTATGGCCTGCATCAGGTTCTCATCAGCCTCGATCGAATCGATGGAGGAAATCCGCAGACGTGGCAGATCGGGCACAAGGCGCAGTATACGCATCACCAAGTCGCCAAGGCGCGGCTCACCCGGCAGATCGGCACCCCACGAGGTCAAATCGACACCGGTCAGCACAACCTCAAGAAATCCCTTATCCACCAGCCTCTTGATCTGATCGACGACGACGCCAGCCGGAACCGACCGGGAATTGCCACGCCCATAAGGGATGATACAGAAAGTACAGCGGTGATCGCAGCCATTCTGGACCTGCACATAGGCGCGATGGCGGCCAAACCCGTCTATCAGGTGTCCGGCGGTCTCCCTCACGCTCATGATGTCGTCGACTTGAATGCGCTCAGTCTGACCAATCAGGTCAGGGGCGCGCAGCGAGGTCCAGGTTTCGGCCTGCATTTTTTCGGTATTGCCTATGACCCGCGTTACTTCGGGCATTGCGGCAAAAGTCTGTGGCTCTGTCTGAGCGGCGCAACCTGTTACGATGACCGGGGAGCCGGGATTTTCACGCGCCAGACGACGGATTTCCTGTTTGGCTTTGCGCACTGCCTCGGCCGTTACGGCACAGGTATTGACGACGACAGCGCCTTCCACACCGGCAGCCGCCGCAAGTTCCTTCATCGCCTCGGTCTCATAGGCATTCAGCCGACAACCGAGCGTCGCAAAGATAGGTGGCGCGCTCATCCGTTCGCGGCAACGAATGCCGGTGTGAGCATGCCATCAAAGACATGCGCGGTTGGACCCGTCATCCAGACGCCGTCGTTACGCCAGTCGATCTCGAGCGTTCCACCATCCAGATCAAGTGTGACGTGCCGCCCCGTAAGGCCAAGGCGATGCGCCGCAACTGCTGTCGCACAGGCACCCGAGCCGCAAGCAAGGGTGATGCCAGCCCCACGCTCCCACACCCTCATCCTCAGGCGATCCGTCCCGATAATCGACGCAAACTCCACGTTTGTGGCCTTGGGGAACAATGGATCACGTTCTATCGCCGCACCCTGCCGGGGCAAATCGACAGCGTCGGCATCGGGAACAACGAACACGCAATGCGGATTACCCATGCCCACAGCAACCGGATCGCCGGGCAATGGCAGGTGCAGGGTATCAACCTGATGCGAAAGCGGAACCTCGTCCCACGACAACTGTGGGTGGCCCATGTTGACGCTGATCAGACCATCGCCACGACGCACAGCAGCGAGGACGCCTCTGTCAGTGCGGAAGTTCACCTCATCCCGCCCCAAGCCCTGCATCACTAGATCAGCGACACAGCGAGAAGCGTTACCACAAGCCCCTGCGCGGCTTCCATCCGAATTCCAGAAATCGAGCGCATAGTCGGCGTCGCCACAGTCGCGGATCTCGGCCAGTTGATCGAAGCCCACGCCCCTATTGCGGTCGCCCAGAGCCCTCGCGAGCCGTTCGGTGGTCACCGCTGCGCCGCCACGTGAATCGATGATCACGAAGTCATTGCCTGCGCCGTGCATTTTTACAAAGCGCGAACCGCGATTTCCGCCTGTGTCTTTCATGACCCGCGATATACGCTCCGGCGGAGGATTCTTCCAGACCCCGCTGCTTTTGCACTTGACCGCCCCCGGTCGGGTTCATAAAGAAGCGCCCTGTGTTGGGCCCGTAGCTCAGTTGGTAGAGCAACTGACTTTTAATCAGTGGGTCACAGGTTCGAATCCTGTCGGGCTCACCACTGAATCTCCAAAAAGCTTGGAAAGATTGCCATTCCGTGGCGGAGTGTCACTTATTCCGTTGGAGTTTTGGCAGGCAATTTAGATTTGATCCATCAGGACCGCGGATCACTGCACTGCAAGAAAATCGCCGACGACCATCGAAGCGATGACGGCTGCGAAGAGGACTGCTGCGACGATCTTGCTGACGTTCATTTCCATTCCTTTCAGGCCCATAACTGTCCATTATCGTCAGGTGGGTTCATCGCCTGGAATTTTCCAGAGGCGCCGCAAGACGAATCTTGGCTGCAGAAAAAGAAATTCAAATTGGTCGAAGCTAGTCACCGCACAAAAGTCAGCCGACCAAATCTAGACCTAAAGGGGGGAGAAGTGGTGCCGCTGAAGAGACTCGAACTCCCGACCCCATCATTACGAATGACGTGCTCTACCAACTGAGCTACAGCGGCTTGGTGGCGGGGCTGATAGCATCATCTACCGTGACTGTGTAGCCCCAATTTCAGCGCCTTGAGCCAGAATCCACGTCTATGAATTCGGCGTCGTAGACCGCGCCTTCGCGCGGCGGCAGTGGAGCAGGAGCCTCGGGTTCAGGTTCTGGTTCCGGCTCTGCAATAACCTTCGGTCCACCCACGACAAGCGGCAGAAGGTCGGTACCCGAAGGCACGTTTGCCGCCGACCGAGGTGGCTCACGCCAGCTCAACGTATCGAAGCCGCCGCAATTATCACAGACCGGCGACCAGACAGCGTTCACGTGCTGGCACTTGTCGCACACCCATTGCGGGCCGCGGCTCGCCGACAAAGCACGGGTGAGCCAGCCTCGGACAACGGCATCATCGCTGCCTTCGCCCCGCTCGATGGCCGCCATGATCGTCAGGGCGCGAGTCGTCGGGTGGGTTTCGGGCAGATCACCCAAAGCCCTGCGAGCGCCCGGAAAATCCTCGGCAGAAATATTCAGTTCAGCTTTGAGAAGCTTTGATTCTTCATGATCCGGCCGGAGCGAGAAAAGCTGATCGAACCTCTTCAACCTTGCCTGTGGCGTTTCTTCGGGCTCGATGGCGGCGAACGCCGCTGCAAGATCGGGATGAGGCTGGGCCTCCCACGCCTTTTTCAGGATACGAAGTGCGTATTTGGGCTTCGCGTCCGAAAGGTAGCTGTGCGCTGCCAGGACGGCCGCTGGTATCAGATCCGGCGATTGCTTGTTTGCCGCTATTGCCGCCTCACGCGCTTCGATAGGTGAGTCGTCGGCGACAACTGCCTTGGCTTCCTGAAGTGCAAGGATCGCATCGCGACGGCGGTGTACGTCCTTGGGAAGATGCCCTTGCTTCAACTTTGTCCCAAGCACCTTGCGTGCACCTGACCAGTCACCGGACGAGGCCTGAAGCTCAAACAAAGTGTCCTGAACGTCTTTGTTCGATGGACGCATCAGAAAGGCCTTTTCGGCCAACATGCGAGCCGTTTCAGTATCACCCTCTGCGAGCTTTTGCTTCATCAGTCCGCGAATGCCTACGAACCTTGTCCGGTCATCCGACAGCAAGCGCTTGTATGCGGCGTCTGCCTTGCGGGAGTCCCCTGCAAGCTCGGCAGCCTGCGCCGCGAAGAGGTTGGTCAACTCTGGACGTTTGAGAAATTTGTCGGCCTTCGTAGCAAAGGCTACTGCCTGCGGTCCATCACCAGACGCAAGCGCCATCATCCCGTCAGTCAATGCCTGAAAGCCTTTTCGTTCACGATTGCGGTCGAAGTAGCGGCTGATAGCGGTTTCGTCGCCGTTCACGAAGCGAATGAAGGCAAACGCAAAGCTCAGAATCTTGAGCGTCAGCCACAAGGCAACCAAAAATACCGCGATGGTCAGAACTGATTGAACG
>JBATMT010000301.1:0-3286 GCA_049289975.1 Paracoccaceae bacterium
ATGGACCGTTCGTTGCCGGGGGCAATGTAGCTGACCGCCGTTGACCATCCCAGATCGCGGAACGCAAAGTCGATCGCCGCCCGCGCTCCCTCGGCGGCAATGCCCTTGCCCTCGGCCTCGGTGGACCAGATCGTCCAGCCGATTTCCGGCTCGGGCCAGCCTTCGGGGTGCCACGGCCCGGCCATGCCCAGCGTCGCGCCGGTCACGCGGTCGGCAATCACGAAGCTGCCATAGCCACGCGCCACCCACATGCCGGTCGCATGGCAAAACGCCCGCCACGCCAGCGAGCGGTCAAACTCTGCCGGTCGGATGAAGTCGGCCCGATCTGACAGGATGAACGCCGCATAAGGCTCCCAGTCCTGCGGCCCCGGCGCGCGCAGCACCAGCCGTTCGGTCTCGATCACCGGAATGCCGGACAGGGCAACTGTCATGCCAGCCCCCGCAGGTCATGGCGGATCACCACGTCTGTCGGGTCCGCGCCCGGCGCATCAACCTGCACGCCGCCAATCCTCAGACCCAGCGCAATCGACCGTGCGTTGCCGGGATCGATGTAATTGTCGATATAATCCCAGCCGAACGACTTGCGCGCCCAGACCATCACCGCCCGCGCCGCCTCCGAGGCGATGCCACGCCCCTCGGCCGCATCGACGACAAACCAGCCCAGTTCCGGCTCGGGGAAGTTCGGCGGTTGATAGATGCCGACCTCGCCCAGATATTCCCCCGTCACCCGGTCATCGACCGAGAACGGCCCGAATCCCAGCAACGGCCATTGCCCGACCTCGGATGCGAAAATCCGCCAGGCTTGCTCCCTTGTGTAGGGGCCGCCTTCCCAGACCGCACGCTCCGAAAGATAGAACTCGACCCGCGCCGCGAAATCCCTGAACAGCGGCATGCGCAGCGTCAGCCGCTCGGTCTCAAGGACCGGCGCCGACGAAAACGCAATATGCTGCGGACGAGAGATCATTTCTTCTTGCCAAAGCCCCCAAGGCCCGAAAGCCCGCCCGGCAGCTTAAGCCCGCCCAGGCCGCCCATACCGCCCAGTCCACCAAGCCCACCAAGTCCGCCTGGCAGGCCCTTGCCGCCCATGCCCATCTTCATGGCCTTCGCGGCCTCTTCCATCTTGGCCGGGTCCATGTTGGCGAAATCGGCAGGCATGTCGCCGCCCTTGCCCATCATCTGCTTCATGGCCTGCTTCAGCATGCCACCCTTGCCCATCTTGCCCATCTTCTTCATTACATCGGCCATCTGCCGGTGCATCTTGAGAAGCTTGTTCAACTCCGCCACGTCGAGCCCGGCCCCCGCCGCGATCCGCCGCTTGCGGCTTGCCGCCAGCAGATCGGGATTGGCGCGCTCTTTCTTGGTCATCGAATTGACCAGAGCGATCTGGCGCCGCAGCATCTTGTCGTCAAAGCCCGCATCTTCGGCCTGCTTCGCCATCTTGCCCATGCCCGGCATCATGCCCATCAGACCCTGCATGCCGCCCATCTTGAGCATCTGCTCAAGCTGCGACTTCAGGTCGTTCATGTTGAAGAGGCCCTTCTGGAACCGCTTCATCATCCGCTCGGCTTCGGCCAGCTCGATGGTTTCCTGTGCCTTCTCGACCAGGGCCACGATGTCGCCCATGCCAAGAATACGGCCCGCGACGCGCTCGGCCTCGAAGGTCTCGATCGCGTCCATCTTCTCGCCAAGACCGACGAACCGGATCGGCTTGCCGGTCACAGCGCGCATCGACAGCGCCGCACCGCCACGCCCGTCGCCGTCCATCCGGGTCAGCACGACGCCGGTGATACCCACCTTGCCGTCAAACTCCGTGGCGACGTTCACCGCGTCCTGTCCGGTCAGCCCGTCCACGACCAGAAGCGTCTCGCGCGGGTTGACCGCATCGCGAACCGCCTGAACCTCGTCCATCAGCACTTCGTCGATATGCAGACGCCCGGCGGTGTCGAGCATATAGACGTCATAGCCACCCAGCGTCGCCTGCTGCTTGGCGCGCTTGGCGATCTGGACGGCGCTTTCGCCCTTCACGATCGGCAGCGTATCGACGCCGATCTGGCTGCCGAGGATCTGCAACTGCTCCATCGCCGCCGGACGGTTAGTATCGAGCGAGGCCATCAGCACCCGCTTGCCGTTCTTCTCGCTCAGCCGTTTGGCGAGCTTCGCCGTCGTCGTCGTCTTGCCCGAGCCTTGCAGACCCACCATCAGGATCGGCGAAGGCGGGTTGTCGATCTTCAGCGCTTCCGGCTCGCTGTCGCCCGCCAGCACTCGCACCAGTTCGTCATGGACGATCTTCACGACCTGCTGGCCCGGCGTCACCGACTTGGTGACAGACTGACCCGTCGCCTTCGCCTCGACCGCCTTCACGAAGTCCCGTGCGACCGCCAGCGAAACGTCAGCCTCAAGCAGCGCCACCCGAACCTCGCGCAGCGCCGTCGCCACGTCGGCCTCGGACAAGGCACCTTGCTTGGTCAGCCGGTCAAATACACCGCCAAGGCGTTCTGACAGGTTCTCGAACATTCCGCGGCCCTCCTTGGCCCATTTCCGTCACGTCTCCCACATAGGTGGGAAACGCCCAAACGCCAATCGCGCCAGTGGGCGCAACGCGCTGACTGACGGCGATCCCCGACCTGATCGGGGACCGGAAGCATGACGACTTCCGGGATAATTCCGCAGTGCGGTTACGCGAAACAGGGAAAGGAGTCAAGAAACGGCGGTTCTAGGGCAGTGAACCAGTCAGAGTTGTGGGTTGGCTCCCCTATCCGCCACTCGACTGCTGACCTCGTTATGTCCGTTTGATACCTCAATTTGAGACATTCGATGCGCCATGATATGTTCCAAAAGCAAGCCATTCGATCTTAGGCAAGCTTCGGCAAAGACTGCTAGTAAAGTTGGTAGAGATCAATGCCGTTTCAGGCTGGCTGATCTGTCTGTTCTGACCGATCTTTATTTCTGAGGCTAAACTATTGTCTCAAGGTTTGTTTGACGGCTATCAATGTCTCTGGAGGGCATGTGATGACCAAAGACAATTCAATCATCGAAGTCGACGGGAACTTTGCAGAAGTGGCATCGAGCCTTGAAACAGCGACTACCGTGGCAGGCGCAATTCAAGCAATTGTTGAAGAGTTCGACGTACAGCCGGTCCTGTTCATAGGTTCGGGATTGCCACGGCGATACATGGGTGCGCCAGATTGGGAGGCCGCACTCAAATTTGCCCTCCACGCGGTAGGTGAAAAAGCTCAGCCATATTCATACTTTGCGCAGAAGTTTGGAGACGATAAAGTCAAAATTG
>JBATMT010000302.1:0-11440 GCA_049289975.1 Paracoccaceae bacterium
TTGCTGGCTCTTGGGGCCAACGAACCCTCCTCTGCCGGGTCGCCCAAGGCGACCGTCGAGGCGGCAATCTCTGCATTGGCAAAAGGTCCGATGCAGCTTTTGTCCGTCAGCCGTTTTTACACTACTCCTGCTTTCCCGCCGGGTACTGGCCCGGATTTCGTAAATGCCGCCGTTGTCGTCTCGTGTACACTCTCTCCCAGTGCACTGTTGACACGATTGCACCAAATAGAGGCAAATTTCGGGCGAAAGCGCACAAAACGCTGGCAGTCGCGAACTCTGGACATCGACCTTCTGGCGTATGGGAATCAGGTTTTTCCTGACCCTGCCACAGTGCGCCATTGGGTTAAACTTGACCTGTCCGAACAGAAAGTCGCCACACCTGACCAGTTGATCCTGCCGCATCCGCGGCTTCAGGACCGGGGTTTTGTGCTGATTCCCTTGTGCGATATCGCTCCCGATTGGCGGCACCCGTTGCTCGGATCGACGGTGGCCGAGATGGTCGCCGCGCTACCTGAGGCGGAAAAAGCCGATATACGGCCCCTCTGAGGCAGATTGTCTGCTTGTCATGCCCGCGATCTGGCCCTAAATAGCGGGTTCCGGCTTTTTCCGCACTGGATTGGAGTTTCTCATGGCCCGCGTTACGGTCGAAGATTGCGTTGACAAGGTTCCGAACCGGTTCGAACTGGTTATGCTTGCCTCGCACCGCGCCCGCGAAATCACCGCTGGCTCGCCGCTGTCGATTGACCGCGACAATGACAAGAACCCAGTTGTTGCGCTGCGCGAAATCGCTGACGAGACCCAGCAAGCCAACGATCTGCGCGAGCGGATGATCGAAAGCCACCAGACCCAGATCGAAGTCGACGAGCCCGAAGACGACGACATGGCCCTGCTGATGAGCGCCGAGATGGACCGCCCGCAGCATGACGACATGTCGGAAGAAAAGCTTCTGCGTGCGTTGATGGAAGCTCAGGGGCAGGGCTGAGGCTGACACCAGCCAGAATGCCAGACAGGACGGGCCGATATGATCGACGTTGAAGATCTGATCGCGCTGGTCCGCAATTACAATCCCAAGACCAACGCCGATCTCATCCGGCGCGCCTATGATTATGGGCGCCGGATGCACGACGGCCAGAAACGCCATTCCGGTGAGGACTACTTCACTCACCCCGTTTCTGTGGCCGCCATCCTGACCGAACAGCGTCTGGATGATGCGACGATCGTGACCGCTCTGCTGCATGACACGATCGAGGACACCAAATCCACTTACGCCGAGGTCACCCGGCAGTTTGGCGAGGAAGTTGCCGAACTGGTCGATGGCGTGACCAAGCTGACCAACCTTCAACTCTCCTCGAACGAGACCAAGCAGTCGGAAAACTTCCGCAAACTGTTCATGGCCATGTCGAAGGACCTGCGGGTGATCCTCGTCAAGCTGGCCGACCGTCTGCACAACATGCGCACCATCAAGTCGCTGCCTGCCCACAAGCAGGCCCGCAAGGCGCGCGAGACGATGGATATCTTTGCTCCTCTCGCTGGTCGTATGGGCATGCAGTGGATGCGCGAGGAGCTTGAGGACCTTTCGTTCAAGGTTCTCAACCCCGAGGCGCGTTCCTCGATCATCCGCCGCTTCATTACACTTCAGCGCGAAACCGGCGACGTAATCCCCAAGATCACCGGCGATATCCGGCTGGAGCTGGAAAAGGAACAGATCGACGCCGACGTCTATGGCCGCGCCAAGAAGCCCTATTCGATCTGGCGCAAGATGCAGGAAAAACAGCTAGCATTCTCGCGCCTGTCCGACATCTACGGCTTTCGGGTGATCTGCCGCACCGAAGGCGACTGTTACCGCATCCTCGGTGCTATCCACCGCCGCTGGCGCGCAGTCCCTGGGCGGTTCAAGGATTATATCAGCCAGCCGAAGTCGAACGGCTATCGCTCGATCCATACCACAGTGTCTGGTCGCGATGGCAAGCAGGTCGAAGTGCAGATCCGCACCCGCCAGATGCACGAAGTCGCCGAGGCCGGCGTTGCCGCGCACTGGTCCTATCGCGATGGCGAGAGAGCGCAGAACCCATTCGCGGTCGATCCGACGCGCTGGATTACAACGCTGACGGAACGGTTCGACAGCGGCGACGACCACGATGAATTCCTCGAGAACGTCAAACTCGAGATGTATTCCGATCAGGTGTTCTGCTTCACACCCAAAGGCGATGTGATGCAATTGCCCAAAGGTGCGACGCCCATCGACTTCGCCTATGCGATCCACACCCGCATCGGTAACGCCTGCGTCGGCGCCAAGGTCGACGGCATCCGCGTACCGCTCTGGACGCGGCTCAAGAATGGGCAGTCGGTCGAGGTCATCACCGCCGCCGGACAACGCCCGCAAGCGACGTGGATCGACATCGTGGCGACAGGCCGCGCCAAGGCCGCCATCCGCCGCTCGCTGCGTGAGGAAAACCGCGAGCGGTTCGTGAAGTTAGGTCGCGAACTGGCGCGGGTGGCTTTCGAGCACATCGGCAAGAAATCCTCGGACAAGGCGCTGAGAACGGCGGCCAAGACGCTTGGGCTGGCCGACGAAAACGAAGTGCTGGCCCGCTTGGGCAGCGCCGAACTGACCGCAAGTGAAGTGATCGAGGCGATCTACCCCGAGCTTGCCACCCAGACGACCGAAGAGATCGACGAGCGTCATTCCGTCGCCGGTCTTGCCGCCGACCAGTCGTTCCGCCGCGCCAACTGTTGCCAGCCGGTGCCGGGCGAGCGGATTGTCGGCATTACCTATCGCGGGCAGGGGGTGGTCATTCACGCCATCGACTGTCCCGCCCTTGCCGAATTCGAGGAGCAGCCACAGCGCTGGGTCGATCTGCATTGGCATTCCGGGCGGCATGCCGCCGTCAATGCCGTCAGCCTCAACCTGACCATTGCAAACGGTGCTGGCGTCCTTGGGCGCATCTGCACCGTGATCGGCGAACAAAAGGCCAATATTTCGGACCTGACGTTCGTTGACCGCAAACCGGATTTTTATCGTCTTATTCTTGAAGTTGAATTGCGCGATGTTGAACATCTGCACATGTTGTTGTCAGCCCTTGAAGCCGAGACCGATGTGGCCCAAGTGGAGCGGATACGGGACTTGTCGCGCAAACCGTGATTTTGACGGTGAGGTTGTTGGAAGATGGTATTCAGACGGCGCGACCGGCGTCCAATACTGACGGTTATGACCGAGATGGTCTTTCCGCGCGGTGGCTGGCTGCGCGCGACACGCTATGTGATCTGGCGCCTGTGGCGGCTGCCTGACCCGCCACACCGGATCGGCCGAGGGGTCGCGGCTGGCATCTTCATATCGTTCACGCCGTTGTTCGGGTTTCACCTCATCGGAGCATGGCTGATCGCATGGGCAATACGCGGGAACGTTGTCGCGGCCTTGCTGGCCACGTTCGTCGGCAATCCCGTCACTTATCCGATCTTCGCCTATGGGTCCGTCTGGCTCGGCCACTGGCTTATGGGTATGCACACCGGTCTTGGCATGATCGAGATCGTCGATACGTTCAAAGCCGCGTCGATCGAGTTCTGGGACAATGTGAAGGCCGTCTTCACCACGGCGCCCACCCAGTGGAACGAGATGGCAAGCTTCTTCCACACGCTTTTTCTGCCCGATCTCTTGGGCAGCATTCCTCTGGGCATCCTTGCGGGGGCTGCTTCGCATTACATGACCTTGCCGGTGGTCGACGCCTATCAAAAGCGCCGGTCCAAGAAACTTCGCGAACGGGTCGAGAAACTGCGACTGGCCAAGGAACGCGCCCAGATACTGGCCGCCGAGAGGGCTGGAGGTAGCGAGAGCGCCTCGTTAGAGTGATCCCGTAACAGGGAGCGGACCATGACGGCGAAGCAAGCGGCGGGCAAACTCAGACTTGGCGTGAACATCGACCATGTGGCAACCGTGCGGAACGCGCGCGGTTCAGCCTATCCAGATCCGGTGCGCGCCGCGCTGATGGCCACCGACGCCGGGGCCGACGGGATCACGGCGCATCTCCGCGAAGACCGTCGCCACATCCGCGATGCCGACATTGAAAATCTGGTTGCTGCGCTGACTGTGCCGCTGAACTTCGAATGTGCCGCGACGGCAGAAATGCAGGCCGTGGCGCTTCGTCACAAGCCACATGCCGTTTGCCTTGTCCCCGAAAAGCGTGAGGAGCGCACGACCGAGGGTGGGTTGGACGTGGCTTCCGACCAGAACCGACTGACCGACTATATCACGCCCCTGCGCGAGGCTGGTTGCCGGGTGTCGATGTTCATCGGCCATGATCCCCGCCAGATCGAGGCGTCAGCCCGTATTGGCGCGGCCGTGGTCGAACTGCACACAGGCCACTATTGCGACTTGCACTACGAGGGCCGCCTCGCGGAACGCGACGCCGAGCTCGAAGCGCTGCGGCAGGGCACCAGACTTGCACATTCGCTCGGGCTAGAGGTTCATGCAGGTCACGGGCTGACCTACGAGACGGTCGGCCCCATCGCAGCGTTGCCAGAGGTGATGGAACTGAACATTGGTCATTTCCTGATTGCCGAAGCAATTTTCCGGGGTCTAACGCCCGCCATCGCCGAGATGCGGCGGCTGATGGACGAAGTGCGGGCAAACCCGGTCTGAGACCGGGCTTGCAGCAGGGCCATCACTCCGTGACGGTCAGCAGCGTCCACATGCCGCCGATGAAGTGGCCGGGGATGTTGCAGTAAAGGATGTACTGACCGGGTGTCATGTCCACGGTCAAGCTGCCTGCTGCGCCGGGATCGAGTTCCGAAACCTCGCCAAGATGTCCGGCGGTTTCCTCGTCGATGCGGTTTTCATCCTTGAGGTAGGGCAGTTCGGTCGAGCCTGCCGTAACAGGCGACAAGACCATTTCGTGGACGATGTCCTTCGATGCGTTCGTCACGTTGAACGTCACCGTTCCGGCGGGCACCGTGGCCACGTCGATCGTGATCCCCATCATCGCCATGGTGTCGGGCATCTGCATCTTGCCCATCATCGCCATGTGGGCATCGTCCATCATCACCGACTCCGCCCCCTTGTCCCATAGCGAAACTGTCACGGTCGTCTCTGCGGCAACTGCCGCCTGCACTGATACCAACGCGGCGAAGCCTGCGGCCAACGCCAAAGTAGCGCGTCGAGTGATCTGCATCATGATATGGTCCATCCCTGGCGGGGCGGGTCGCCCCACCTGACCCTGCGCCTCATCCGGCAGCCCGTCGTTGATCTGGATTAAGGTGGGTCCGCCTGCCTCCTGCTGGACAGGCCCCCTGCCTGCCCTTACCGTCAGCCGCGCGACGGGAAGCAGAAGTGAACAGGCCATGATCCTCGGCATCGGGACCGACCTTGCGAATATCGAACGGATCGAGGCCACGCTGGCCCGTTTCGGCGACCGTTTTCGCGACAGGGTCTTTACCGAGCGCGAACAGCGCAAGGCCGAAGGCCGCCCGCGCGCCGTGGCAGCGACCTATGCCAAGCGCTGGGCGGCGAAAGAGGCCTGCTCCAAGGCGCTGGGTACCGGGCTGCGCATGGGAATCAGCTGGAAGGACATGGCGGTGTCAAACCTACGGACCGGTCAGCCGGTCATGCACCTCACAGGGTGGGCCGCCGAACGGCTGGCCACGATGACCCCACCGGACCACGAGGCGATCATCCATGTCACCCTGACCGACGATCATCCCTGGGCGCAGGCTTTCGTGGTGATCGAGGCCCGGCCGGTCGGTGCAATCGGCACTCCATAACAAAGGCTTTGCTTGACTCCCTCCGGGCCGCCGATCATGTAGCGCCAAAGGAAAACGGCGAGGCAGATGATGAGCAGCACGGACCAGAGCAAGGACGGAATCGTCGAGACACTCAAGACCATCGTCTATGCTCTGCTGATCGCGGGCGTGTTCCGCACCCTGTTCTTTCAGCCTTTCTACATCCCGTCAGGGTCGATGAAAGACACGCTGCTGATCGGCGACTTTATCTTCGTCAACAAGATGGCCTACGGCTATTCGCGCTATTCCTGCCCATTCGCCGCATGCCCGATCCCAGGCCGCCTTTTCGGCTCGGAACCGGAACGTGGTGACGTGGTGGTGTTCCGGCATCCGGGGTCGGGCAATGATTTCATCAAGCGTCTGATCGGTATGCCGGGCGACACCGTGCAGTTGAAGGACGGTGTGGTCTGGATCAACGGTCAGGCCGTGCCGCAAGAAGACGCAGGCTTCTTCGAAGAAACCTATGAGCCGCAAGGTGGCGAGGGGCGTCCTCCGTCATGTATGAACCAGGCCACTCTGGGCGAGATCTGCAAAAGCGAACGCAAGATCGAAACCCTGCCCAATGGCGTAAAGCACGACGTACTCAGCATCGGGACGACCCCGCAGGACAACACTGACATTTTCACGGTGCCACCGGGGCACTACTTCTTCATGGGCGACAACCGTGACAACAGCGAAGACAGCCGTTTCGCTCCACCTTCCGGGGTTGGCATGCTTCCCGCGGAATATCTGATTGGCCGTGCTGACCGGATCATGTTCTCGTCGGCAGGCAAGTCGCTGTTCTTCTTCTGGACCTGGCGGTCTGACCGTTTCTTCAAAGCGGTCGAGTGAGACGCCCGAAGGCACAGGAATGATCGCACAGACACTGGGACGCAGCTTCGACTGGACGGGCCGGGCGACGCGGAAAGAGGTTTGGGCATTTCTCCTCTTCAGCGCCGGGTTGCTTGTCGCGGTGTTCTTTGCCGAAGTACGGGTCGCAGGCGACCACCTGATGCTTCCGCGCCTGTTCTGGATCGTGGCGGCGGCGCTGGTGCCAGCGCAGATCAGCCTGATGATCCGCCGCGCCCATGATATCGGCCACTCCGGGCGCTGGTTGTTGTTGTGCCTTGTGCCGCTTGTTGGTCTTGCCGCGCAGGTGTGGCTTCTGCTTGCACCGTCCGGTCGACCCTACAGGGGCAGCGACCACCCGCGGGTCGCGCTGATCGGCGGGTTGGTCGTCACGATAGGTCTGACGCTGCTCGTGGCCTCGCGCGCTTTCTGGCAACCCTATTCTGTCCCCAGCGGGTCGATGAAGCCCACCTTGCTCATCGGTGATCGCGTGATCGCCTGGCGTCCTATCGCCTATGCGCCCGAACGCGGCGATATGGTGGTATTCCGTCACCCACGCCAGCCCATAGACTATATACGGCGCGTCATTGGCCTGCCGGGCGACACGGTTCAGATGAAGGACGGCACGGTATGGCTGAATGGCGCCCCGTTGCCGCAGACCGATGCGGGCAAGTTCTCTGAACTCATGGCGCCACAAGGCCCCACGATGGCACGCCCGATCTGTAGCAACGCTCCGGTAGGCGACGGAGGCACATGCCTCAACGAGTTGAAGATCGAGACGATGCCCGACGGCAAAAGCCATGCTATCTTGAACACGAACACATCGTGGCTCGACAACAGCCAGCTTTTCACCGTACCGACGGGGTACTATTTCGTCATGGGCGATAACCGCGATTTCTCGATGGACAGCCGTGCGCTTGCAGATGCCGGCGGCGTGGGCATGATCCCGGCGGACAACATCATCGGGCGTGTGAATCGTGTCGCCTACTCGACGGCGGGTCGGCGCGACTATGCCGTATGGACCCTGCGGCCCGAGCGCATATTCAAGAGGATCGAGTGAAGCTTTCCGGGGACATTCAGGTTTTTACCGCCCGCCTCGGTCACGCCTTCGCGCGGCCGGAATTGCTGGCGCGGGCGCTGACCCATGCCTCGATTGCCACGCCGACACGGCCAGACAATCAGCGGCTCGAGTTCCTGGGCGACCGGGTTCTGGGGCTGGTAATGGCCGAGGCGCTTTTGGCTGCCGACCGTTCGGCCAGCGAAGGTCAACTTGCGCCGCGCTACAACGCGCTGGTGCGCAAGGAAACCTGCGCGGAAGTAGCGCGCGACATCGATCTGGGCGCGGTGCTGAAGCTCGGCCGTTCCGAGATGATGTCGGGCGGACGGCGCAAGGAAGCGCTTCTGGGCGACGCGATGGAGGCGGTGATCGCTGCCGTCTATCTGGACGGTGGGTTCGAAGCGGCGAAGGCGATGATCCTCAGGCTTTGGGGATCGCGGGTCGAGGCAGTCGAATCCGACGCGCGCGATGCGAAAACCAGTTTGCAGGAATGGGCGCAAGGCCGCGGCCTGCCACCACCGACTTATACCGAAGTCAGACGCGAAGGCCCCGACCACCAGCCGCTTTTTACCGTCGAGGTCAAAATGGCCACAGGCGAGGCCGAACGCGCCCAGGCGGGCGCAAAAAGACAAGCAGAACAGGCGGCAGCCAAGGCGCTCCTCGCCCGGATGGAGAATTCTGATCGTTAGTCTGGCAGTGATATTGGCATGCGCCCTTTCTGGCGCGCATCGCATCGCCAGAGACGCTTGCGAATTCCGTCTTGCTCAAGATGACGGTACTTCCCCTTGGAGAATTTGGGCCAGTCGATGGCGAGGCCTATCTTCACCATCTCAGCGGAAAGGTCACGTCCATCCGGCAGATAGCAAGTTGCCACTGTCCGGTCGTGGGAAAACGCTCCTTCGAACACCGCTCGGATCTGCTGGTCTTGGCAAAACCGGACCAATGCCCATTTTGCATTTTTTCCAAATGGGTGATCCAGTTCGGGCGCATCAATTCCCGCCAGTCGGATTCTCGTTCCACTTATGTCGATCGTGTCACCGTCGATAACCCAGCACTTTCCAACGAGAGCCGCCTCCGGTCTGGACATGGAAAGAATTTGTTGGTCACCTCCGTCCATTTCTTGACGATAAGTGGTAGTTTTGGGGTCGCTGACGTCAGGCTGGGCCTGCCTGACGTACGTTTTGGGTTCTGATCTGAAAAATCGAACTATTAGGCGGAATAGGCGCATGGAAGTTACCAAATCGGACAAGTCAAAAACAATCTTGGGCGGAATCAGCCCGAATGCAAACTGGCAATTCCCTTCGGTTTCCAATACTGCGGTAGAACTCTGACTGGGGTCTTGTATGGAAACGACGACACGTGCTGGCTTTGTTGCCCTGATTGGTGAACCCAATGCCGGGAAATCCACGCTTCTTAACCGCATGGTCGGGGCCAAGGTCTCGATCGTGACGCACAAGGTGCAGACAACGCGCACCCGTATTCGTGGCATTGCAATGGCTGGCGATGCACAGATCGTCTTTGTCGATACGCCGGGTCTTTTCCGGCCCCGCCGCAGGCTCGACCGGGCGATGGTGGCAGCGGCTTGGGGCGGGGCGGCCGATGCAGATATCGTCGTCTTGCTGATCGAGGCGCATCGCGGTTTGACCGAGGGTGTGCAGACCATTCTGGACTCGCTCAAGAACCGTGCCGAAGGTCAGCGCGTGGCGTTGGCAATCAACAAGATCGACCGGGTCAAGGCCGAGGAACTGCTGGCCCTGTCGCAGAAACTCAACGAGGCGTTTCCGTTCGAGCAGACGTTCATGATTTCGGCCGAGAAGGGCTATGGCTGCGATGACCTCAAGGAATGGCTCGGCAAGGAGCTTCCCGAAGGCCCGTGGCTTTACCCGGAAGACCAGATCGCCGATCTCCCGCTGCGCATGATTGCCGCTGAGGTCACCCGCGAAAAGCTGACGCTCCGGCTTCACGAAGAACTGCCCTACCAACTGACCGTCGAAAACGAGAAGTGGGAAGAGCGCCCTGACGGTTCGGTGCGGATCGACCAACTGATCTATGTCGTGCGGGACGGGCACAAGGGTATCGTACTTGGCAAAGGTGGCGAAACCCTGAAAGCCATCGGCAGTCAGGCCCGCGCCGACCTGATGGAGTTCCTTGACCGTCCCGTTCACCTGTTCTTGCAAGTGAAGGTCCGCCCGAACTGGCTTGAGGAAAAAGAGCGCTATTCCGAAATGGGACTGGACTGGAAGGATGGCGACTGACGCCCGCCTGACTGCCGACTTCTGGGTGCGCGCTTACCTGCGCCGCCTCGAACTGGCGAACATCCCGGCATACATCACCCGAAAGGGTGATGTGACGGCGGGCGCTGTGCTGGTGAAGCTTGCAACGCTGGACGGCAAGGCCCGGCTCTTTCAGCGCAGCTTTGACCTGATGACGGGCGACCGCGTCTGGGTGGTCCTGTCCGAGGGGGTGGAACCTGACGTAGATGCAGCCGTCTCTCGGCAACGCAGCTTTGACCCCGATGTGTGGGTCATCGAGATCGAAAGCCGCGAGGGGCGCACGCTTCTGGAAGAAGAGGGTTTGTCGAGCTGAGCTGGGCCAGATGCCGGAGAATGCAGGTTTTGCCATTCACCTCGGCGGCTGACGCGAAAGGCGCTTTAATGGGTTCGTCGGCCTGAGCAAAATCGTCGCCGGATTTATTGCAGGCATCAGGCCTCAGAAGCGGGGCAGATATCCGATTGGTGCGTTTTCGTCGCGCACATAGTCCAGTGGCGCAGTCTCGGTCACGATGCGTGACCATTTCATCGTGCAGATCAATTCGCCGCCTTCGACATCCGAAGCGATGATCAGGCATTGCCGCACATGGCGCGCGCCATCGAACAGATCAACCAGTCCGCGCAAATGCGTGACATCAGCGGCATCCACAGTGAAATAGTCATGCGTCAGGCGCAGCACCGGATAGAGGTCGTTGTCCACCTGCACTCGCAGGCGCGAGCGCCGCTTCAGATCGCCGCGACGCTGGGCGTCAAGTTCGGCCCTGACCTCCTTGGGCAGAAAATCTGACATGAAATGAACCTTGGACATGAAAACCTTTGAATGTCTGAAGCTTGAACCCTTCCGTCTGTCTGGCAACCTATTCCTGCTCTCTGTCAGAAATATGAAGATGATCCGGGCAGTTACGTTGGATTGTCGTCCAATTTGCGGCGTTTGGTCACAATTGCCGGCTGGCAAGGTACGGCGCGCGGTCTGACTGGGGGCGCGAGAGTTGCAGTCTCTGGACACCTCTCCACTTGAACAGCCACGGGTTTTCGGTCAGCGTGCCCGGCAAAATTTGATCATTTATGCCGAGGACCCGATGACCGCCACGATGATCCTGACCAATGCCCGTATCCTCACGATGGACCCGGCTCGCCCGCGCGCTTCTGCGATTGCGTTGCAGGGCGACCGTATCCTTGCGCTGGGGTCTCAAGCGCCGATCGAGGCGATGGCGGGGCCGGGGACCGAGGTGATCGACTGCAAGGGTGCCACGCTGATGCCGGGGTTTGTGGAAAGCCACCTGCATCTCGTGCTGGGCGGCGCAGAGTTGGATCATCTCCAGATCGGTGGCTTGCACGGCCAAGATACGCTGGCGCAGGCCTTCCGCGCGTTTGCCGCCAAACATCCTGACCGTCCGCTCCTGATGGCGCAGGGTGGCAGCTACTCGATGCTCGGCCACGAGATGAGCCGTCACGACCTTGATGCGATCATTGCCGACCGGCCCATCGCCATCACTGCCCATGATCACCACAC
>JBATMT010000303.1:0-10379 GCA_049289975.1 Paracoccaceae bacterium
GTCTTGAGCCAAGCAACGAGTTCCATGTGCTTCAGGCCACTTTTTGCGCGGATGAGGTCCTTCCATTCGGCTATGGGACGACCGTACTTCTTTTCGATGGAGGGGAAATATGACGCAGGTCCCATGACTTTTTCGGCAGAGAGTGATTTCGTTTCGGGCGACATCGCGCAATCCTTTCCCGCATGAAAGTACGTCAAGCAACATCCAAGGAGCCTGAACTCAAACTCCCACTTTGCAGATGATCGGGCAATGAAAAACCCCTGAGGCGGGGCCGCAGGGGTTGATCGTGGTGCGGAGTTGCCCCCGCCAACGTTCTGAGCCAGAAGGACGGCTTAGATAGCGCCTTCGCGCTGGGCCTTCTTGCGTGCCAATTTACGGGCACGACGAACGGCCTCGGCTTGCTCGCGGGCTTTCTTGACGGAGGGCTTCTCGAAATGTTGCTTGAGCTTCATTTCACGAAACACACCTTCGCGCTGAAGTTTTTTCTTCAGTGCGCGGAGAGCCTGTTCGACGTTATTGTCGCGAACGCTGACCTGCATGTGGTGTCACCACCTTCCTAAGTTAGAGTTGCAAGTATTTGCAGGAGCGTGCCCTATAGCAGGGAGCGGGTCTTTTGTCTACCGCCCCGGCGAGGTAAGGAAAATCCATGGAAAACAGCGAAAAAAGCGGGAAATCGGTGGAAGAATCACTGCTTGATGCAGCTCTTTTGCATGTGGTTTTCGATGGCTGGAGCGACACGACTCTGAAGGCAGCGGCGACAGATGTCGGAGTTCCACTGGATGTGGCGCGGATCTGGTTCCCCCATGGCGGCGTCGATCTGGCACGGGCTTATCACCGACGTGGCGACGCGCAGATGGTGGTGGCGATGGCGGCGCAGGATCTGACCGGAATGCGGTTTCGGGACAGGATAGCCTTTGCGGTGAGGATACGGCTGGACCATGTGGATCGCGACGCGGTCAGGCGCGGGAGTGCGCAATTTGCGTTGCCTCAGAATATAGTGAGCGGAGCGGGGCTTATCTGGGGAACTGCGGATGCGATCTGGACCACGCTGGGCGACACGTCGCGCGATTTCAACTGGTATTCAAAACGCGCGACCCTGTCGGCGGTCTATTCGGCGACGGTGCTGTATTGGCTGGGTGATGAAAGTGCCGGACATCAGGCGACGTGGGACTTTCTTGACCGACGCATCGAAGATGTGATGCGGTTCGAGAAGAGCAAAGCGGACCTGAAAGCGTCGCCGTTGGCAAAGATGTTCAAAGGGCCGCTTGATCTTTTGGCGCGAGTAAGGGCGCCGGAAGCGGTTCCGGTGGACCTGCCAGGACAGAAGGGGACGAGATGACACTTCCGAAAGGGATGCGCGCGGTAGAGATTTCCCGGCCCGGTGGGCCTGAGGTGTTGGTGCTCGCCGAGGTTCCGGTGCCGGTGCCGAAGGCCGGGCAAATTCTGATCGAAGTGGCCTATGCCGGTGTAAATCGTCCAGACGCATTGCAGCGTGCGGGAGCTTACGCGCCTCCGCCGTCTGCGTCGCCTCTCCCGGGGCTGGAGGCATCGGGGCGTGTCGTGGCCTTGGGGCAGGGTGTTTCCGAATGGAAGGTCGGCGATGAGGTCTGTGCGCTTTTGCCGGGCGGAGGATATGCAGAGTATGTCGTAACGCCAGCGGCCCATGCACTGCCTGTACCAAAGGGCGTGGGCCTGCGTGAGGCGGCTTGCCTACCGGAGACCTGCTTCACCGTCTGGACCAATGTGTTCTTGCGTGGCGGTTTGAAGGCCGGAGAGAAGCTTCTTGTTCACGGCGGCACTTCGGGCATCGGCACCACGGCGATACAGTTGGCAAACGCCATGGGCGCGCGGGTCTTCACGACGGCCGGATCGGACGACAAGTGTGCAGTCTGCCGTGAGTTGGGAGCCGAAGTGGCGATCAACTACCGTGAAGCCGATTTTGTCGAGGCGGTGTTGGCCGAGGGTGGGGCTGATCTGATCCTCGACATGGTGGGCGGTGACTATCTGCCACGCAATGTCAGAGCGCTGGCAGATGACGGGCGGCTGGTGCAGATCGCATTCCTGAACGGGCCGAAGGTCGAGTTGAATTTCGCTCAGGTCATGGCGCGCCGGTTGACGATCACTGGATCAACGTTGCGCCCTCAGTCGGATTTGGCGAAGGCGCGGATAGCGGACGATCTGCGCAAGGTCGTCTGGCCATTGATCGAAGCGGGAAGATTGGCGCCGGTCATGGATTCGGAGTTTGCGCTGGCTGATGCTGCAGAGGCGCACCGGCGGATTGAAGGGTCTGGCCACGTTGGCAAGATCTTCTTGAGAGTGCGCTGAGAGCGAAGAGCACGCCGCGCACCGGGTGGGGGGTGCGACCAAGTCACGGTCTGCGGCTTTGTCGCTTACCGTGGCCAGTGTCAGATGGAGATATTGACGTCGGAAAACAATGTGCTTCAGCGGACCTTTTCCATGAGGGCATCCTTCATCTTGCAGTCGCGGATGGTGTCTTCACCGCAAGGGCGCGGATCGAGGTCTTTGGTCAGGCATATACGGACCTCTTCGATGCGACCTTGATCGCAAGTAATGGTGATCATGTTGCGATCGAGCATGGGGTCGGCTTCCAGAAAAGCATCTTCGACGACCGAAACAGGTAATTTCACATTTTTCGGAAGATTAGAAAAATAATTCGGAATCATGACTTTGCTGTAGGCCATACGAGCTTTTTCGAAGTAGTCCGAAGCAGCAAGGCCGCTGCAACGGCCATGTTTCTTCCACTCGTGCCAGGCCAGTCCACTTGAACCCATGATGTCAGCCATCGATGCGGTTTCGTTGCGTGTAGCCTCGCGGTTGGACGAACGGCAGTTGCTAGGCCAGCCACTTTCGTACTGGGGCCAGAGACCGTGCAGCGTGAAGCCAAAATTGTGGCGCGCGTCGCATTGGTCATCGCCTCGGGCGTCGCCAGTAAGGGCGCACCAGGTTGGCGACCAGCCGAGTGACAGGACATAATAGTCGAAATCACCGGCGCGCTCGCCATCGGCCCATGCTGACGAAGCAGGGAACATCAGGCTGATTAAAATGTACAAAAAGGCAAAACGCATTTTCTCTTTCCTTGCGAGGCTCAGACGACTATACAGCGCCCGAACTTCCCCGAAAACGTGGAAAGGCGGACCGAAAAGGCCGCAGCCGTGTTCCCGGCCCGGGAGAGATTTGTCCGGCCCCAATGTGGGCATTTGCGAAGGAGCGATCCGATGACGAAACCGCTTATGGCTAAGGCGACGGCCGTTTGGCTCGTGGACAATACGACGCTGAGCTTCAAGCAGATTGCCGATTTCTGCGGGATGCACGAGCTTGAGGTGCAGGGTATTGCCGACGGCGATGTGGCCCAGGGCGTGAAGGGTTTTGACCCAATCGCCAATAACCAGCTTGAAGCCGTCGAGATCGAAAAAGGTCAAAAAGACAAGCTCTACAAGCTGAAGCTGAAATTCAACGCTGCCGCTGTTGGCGAGGAAAAGCGTCGTGGACCGCGTTACACGCCGCTGTCCAAGCGTCAGGATCGCCCGGCCGCAATTTTGTGGCTGGTGAAGTTCCACCCCGAACTCGCTGATGCCCAGATCGGCAAGCTGGTCGGGACGACCAAGCCCACAATTGCTGCAATCCGCGAGCGGACGCACTGGAACAGCCAGAATATCACGCCAATCGATCCGGTGGCCTTGGGTCTTTGCCGTCAGTCCGAGTTGGATGCGGCCGTTCAAAAGGCTGCAAAGAAGAAGGCGACAGATGGGTCGGTGATGACCGACGACGAGCGCCGCAAACTGGTGTCAACCGAGCAATCGCTGGGTATGGCACCTGATTCACGCGCAGCGGCCGGTCTTGAAACATTCACGCCCGAGCCTGAGGACGATGAAAAATCGGCCAAGGATTTCTCGAATGCCGACAGCTTCTTCAATCTTCCCGATGCGGACGATGACGAAGAAGAAGACGATCACAAGTGATCCAAACAAACCCCGGCCACGTGCCGGGGTTTTGCTTTCTCCGTTATGCCGGGGCTGCGATGGATGGACAGTCGACAGACGTGAACGGACCTTGGGGGCAAACGCTCAAGCAGTACCGACAGGCGGTGTTTCGACAACTCATTGCGCCGTCACCTGCCGTGATACGGGTCGTTTCAGGGACAAAACGCATTCGTTGGGAAACAGGCGAAATCGAGGCCCATGCCGGTGACCTAGTCATCCTGACGGACGCGTTGCCGTTGACGGTCGAGAACTTGCCAGCGCCGCGCGGGATATATCAGGCAGAGGTTCTGCCGTTCACGCGCAAACAAGCTCATGCCGCGTATGACCGGATGGAGGCTGCTAGGGCGTTCGAACGCAAGGCCGGTTGTGCGGTGGCTTCAGCCACGGGTACGATTGATGAAGCGTTCAACGCGGTCTTCTGGCCCTCTGCTGGCCGGTCCGAAGCAATACATTCTCTGCGTGTCGAGGAGTTGCTGATCTGGCTGGCCGAGGCGGGTGCTTGGCTGGGTGCGGATGTACCGGCCAATCTCACGTCGAGGCTGCGCAAGCTTATTGTGGATAAGCCTCAGTTTGACTGGAGCGCCGACGAGGCGGCGCGTAACGTTGGCATGAGTGCGGCGACGCTGCGGCGGCGGCTGGCTGCCGAAGGCACGGGCTTTGCGGCAATACTGGCTGATGTGAGAATGACGCTGGCGCTTGGCCTGTTGCAGACGACGGACTGGAAGGTTGGCAGGATAGCGGCGGCCATTGGCTATGAATCGCAATCACGATTTGCAGTCCGGTTCAGACTGCGGTTTGGAACCGCCCCGCATGAAATCAGAAGAAGTTCACTGTGATTTGAGCGGATCGGCACCAAGACTGAGCGGGGTGGGCGCGAGAAGGGCGACCGGTTGTAGCTATGGTGGGGCAGGAAAAGGAGAGTCGAGATGATCCGAACTGCCGCACTATCGTTTGCCAGCTTGATGATGTTGTCGGGACTTGTACACGCCGAAATGACCCTGATATCTGCTGACATGGCCGAGGGCCACGCGCTTAAAGCTGATCAGGTGCTGGACGGATTTGGCTGTGAGGGGGCAAACAAGTCGCCTGAGTTGTCGTGGAGTGGTGCGCCGGATGAGACACTGAGCTATGTGGTCACCGTGTATGACCCGGACGCACCTACAGGCTCTGGCTGGTGGCACTGGACACTGTTCAACATACCGGCGAGTGCGACGCATCTTGAAAGCGGTGCTGGAAGCTCTGGCGGTGCGCTGCCTGACGGCGCGGTGCAGGGTAGTACGGATTTTGGCGTACAAGGGTACGGCGGGGCATGTCCACCACCGGGCGGTGAACCGCACCACTACGTCTTTACGGTCTATGCACTGAAGGTGCCGAACCTGCCGCTTGATGAAGGCGCATCAGGAGCGATGGTGAGCTTCATGGCGCGTGGAAATGCCCTGGATCAGGCCACATTGACAGTGGTTTATGGGCGCTAGTTAGAAGCGCTTGCGGGCGCGAAGCGCGGCGCCGATGGTGCCGTCGTCGAGGTAGTCAAGTTCGCCACCGATCGGGACGCCTTGGGCCAGCGATGTGAGTGACACGCCGGTTCCTTCCAGGGCATCGGCGATGTAGTGCGCGGTGGTCTGGCCATCGACAGTAGCGTTCAGCGCGAGGATCACTTCGGATGTGGATTCTTCCAGAACGCGGCGTACCAGACGGGGGATGCCGAGTTCGTCCGGACCTATGGCATCAAGAGCCGAAAGGGTGCCGCCAAGGATGTGGTAGCGACCCTTGAAGACCTGACTGCGTTCCAGCGCCCAGAGATCGGCGACGTCTTCGACAACGCAAATTTCTCCGGTGGCGCGGCGGTCATCGGTACAGATGTCACAGAGATCGCCGGTAGAGATATTGCCGCACAGGGTGCATTCGCGAGCGGTTGTGGCGACGTGCGCCATCGATTGTGCCAGCGGGGTCATGACTTGACCACGTTTTTTCAGCAGATGCAGGACTGCGCGACGTGCTGAACGGGGACCGAGGCCCGGCAGGCGGGCCATCAGTTCGATCAGTGCCTCAATGTCGCGGGTTGCGTCAGACAAGGCAGGCCTCAGAACGGGAGCTTCATATCGGCGGGGAGACCCATCGACGCGGTGAGTTTGCCCATCTCTTCTTTCGAGCGGGCTTCGGCTTTGGACTGGGCGTCCTTGATCGCGGCGAGGATCAGGTCTTCGACGACTTCCTTGTCGTCTGCCTTGAAGATCGATGGGTCGATGGACAGGGCCTTGAGTTCGCCCTTGGCGGTGACAGTTGCAGTCACCAGTCCTGCTCCGCTTTCTCCGACCACGTTGATGCGGTGCAGTTCCTCAGTAAGGTCGGACATCTTTTGCTGCATGTCCTGCGCGGCTTTCATCATCTTGGTGATGTCACCAAGGCCACCGAGGTTACCTAGTCCTTTGAGCATGTTTTTCTCCTTAGCTGTCTTCGAAGGGGTCCCACTCGTCCTCAACCTCGGGTAGGGCAGTAGCGGCTGCCTGTGCCAGAGTTTCGGCGGGGGTCCGGATTTCTGTGATCTTGGCGCCGGGAAAAGCGGCGAATACGGCTTGCACGACCGGGTTATGGCGCGCCTCGGCCTCTGCCAGAAGCCGATCGGCGTCGCGCTCTTCGGAGATGGTCTGCGCGCCGCCTTCTGACACGACCGACACGCCCCAGCGGACGCCGGTCCAGCTTTGGAGCCGTTGGGCAAGGGTTGCGGCAAGATCGCGTGGCGCGCTGGGCGTCGGTTCGAATTCGATCCGACCGGGGCTGTAGCGGACGAGGCGGAGGTTGTTTTCTATCTCAACCAGGAGTTTTACATCGCGGTTGATGCGGATCAGTTCGACGACTGCCGGAAAACTGGCGTATCGGGCGAGGGCTGCCTCGGGGGCCATTGCAAGCGCAGTGGCAGCACCGCTGGCGGCAGTTCCAGAGATGACAAGATTGCGGGGCGCTGAGTGCGTGACGCCAGTCGAAGCACCGTCCACCGCTTGGCCATTTGGTGCATTGCCGCGGTTTGTCGGGGCGGGTGTTGACGGCCCGGGGCCGTCAGAAAGTCTGCGAAGCAGGGCCTCCGGGTCGGGAAGATCTGCCACATGGGTCAGGCGAATGACGGCCATCTCGGCGGCCATCATGGAGTTCGGCGCGACCGAGACTTCTTCGATCGACTTCAGTAGCATCTGCCACATGCGGGTCAGGGCGCGCATCGGCAGGGATTGCGACATGCTCAGTCCGCGCGCCTTTTCGTCTGGGGGCACTGTCGGATCGTCTGCCGCTTCGGGTGTGATCTTGATCACGGAAATCCAGTGCGTGACCTCGGCCAGATCGCGCAGGACGGCCATAGGGTCTGCGCCATCGGCATATTGGGCGGAGAGCTCGGTCAAGCCCGCTGCTGCATCGCCCTTCATGATCAAGTCGAAGAGGTCGAGAATGCGTCCCCGGTCGGCAAGGCCAAGCATGGCGCGAACCTGGTCTGCGGTGGTTTCGCCCGCACCGTGAGAAATCGCCTGATCAAGAAGTGAGGTTGCGTCACGGGCGGAACCTTCGGCGGCTCGGGTGATGAGCGCAAGCGCGTCATCGGCGATGCTCGCGCCCTCGGCCGATGCGATCTTGTGCAGAAGGGCGATCATCACTTCGGGCTCGATCCGCCGCAGGTCGAAGCGTTGGCACCGCGAGAGGACGGTGACAGGTACCTTGCGAATTTCTGTCGTGGCAAAGATGAACTTCACATGGGCGGGTGGTTCTTCGAGCGTCTTGAGAAGCGCGTTGAAGGCATTCGTCGACAGCATGTGGACTTCGTCGATGATGTAGACTTTGTAGCGGGCCGAGGCGGCGCGGTAGTGCACAGAATCGATGATTTCGCGGATGTCACCAACGCCGGTACGCGATGCAGCGTCCATCTCCAGTACGTCGACATGGCGTCCTTCCATGATGGCGACGCAATGCTCGCAGATGCCGCAAGGTTCAGTTGTCGGGCTGCCCTGACCGTCAGGGCCGATGCAGTTCAACCCTTTGGCAATGATGCGCGCGGTCGTGGTTTTGCCGGTACCTCGAATGCCGGTCATGATGAAGGCTTGTGCAATGCGCGACGCAGCGAAAGCATTCTTCAACGTACGCACCATCGCTTCCTGACCGACGAGATCGGCGAAAGTTTCGGGGCGATATTTGCGGGCGAGAACCTGATAGCGGGTCTCGGGCTGATCGGACATGCGGGCCTCGGATGGTTTCAAACCAATCTAGTGAGTGCAGGGGCAGAGGTAAACCGCCCGCTGCGCTGGATCAGCTATTCAGTGTCCCAACCCCGCTTATGTTTGCCAGCATTGCGGGTCATCTTGCCAAAGCGACGCGCCGTGGAGCGGAGTTCTGCGACCGAAGCGGAATTCCACTGGTCTTCACGGCGCAGTTTTTGCCAGCGGACAAGGCGTGCCGGGTCGAGAGAGCCTGCTGCGATGGCCTCCTGAATAGCGCATCCGGGTTCGGCTTCGTGCTTGCAGTCGGAAAAGCGGCACTGCCGTTCTAAGTCCGCAAGATCGGCAAAGGTGATCTCGATGCCTTCGGAAACGTCCGAAAGCCTGAGTTCGCGCATGCCGGGTGTGTCGATGAGCCAACCTCCGTCCGGAATGCGGAAGAGGGCGCGGTTGGTGGTGGTGTGGCGGCCCTTGGCATCGTCTTCGCGGATTGCGCCCGTTGCAAGGTTCAGGCCGGTCAGGGTAACTGCGAGGGTGGATTTGCCGACGCCTGAGGAGCCGAGGAAGCAGACAGTCTGACCGCGACCTGTCCATGGGCTGAGTTGCGACGCTGCTGCCGGGTCGCGGGCATTGACCGCCAAGGCCACCGTCTTTGGAGCAATATTCCGGACTCGGTCCAGAAAACTCTGCGGGTCGTCTGCCAAGTCAGACTTGGTGATCAGGATGACCGGTTCTATTCCGCCGGTGTGGATCAATGCCAGGTAACGTTCGATCCGCGCTTCGTTGAAGTCGGCGTTGCAGGAGGTGGTGAGGAACGCGGTATCGACATTGGCGGCGATAAGCTGCTCGCGGGCGACCTCGCCAGCGGCACGCCGCGCAAGGCGGGACTTACGATCAAGGACACGCAGTATGCGACCAGTTTCAGGATCGAACAGGCACCAATCGCCGACAGCGAGATCACCTGTCGACTGTCCGCCCAGCAAATTGAGATCGCGGGGGCCGTCTTGTGTCAGGGCGCTGGCGCGGTCGCGGTGAACCTCGGTCAGGCGTGCAGGGAGGGTTGTTTCGAGTTCTGCCTCGGTCAGTTGTCCGAGGAAGTGATTTGACCAACCAAGGTCGGTCAGCAGTTGGGATGAAAACATTGGGATGCCCTTGAAGGGAAAGTAGAACGGTCGTCCCTGCGGTCATCGCAGAGGCGGGCTCGAATCTTCAGGGCACGGGATTGTGTGGACAAAATCCTCAGGCTCGCGCCCCGGCGCGGTGAATGACAATGGCCTGCATGACATCCTCCTTCTGCCAGGGTTGCCGATGGCGCTAGAATAGCCCGGCGGGTGCACGGAAGCAAGTGGAGGTCAGATGAGGCCCGCCATACGCGCACCCGCAAGCAGGTCGATGGCAAGATGGTGAGCGTTTTCGCCCTTGGATTTCTGGCGGTCGGGGACTTGTACGACCGTCATTCCCGCGCGCTTGGCGGAGAGGGCTCCTATGTCGCTGTCTTCGAATGCAAGGCACACGGCGGCTTCTGTGCCAAGACGGCGGGCAGCTTCCAGAAAAGGGTCCGGGGCAGGTTTCGGGTTGGCGATGCAATCTACCGAGACGACGGTCTGGAAGCGTGACGCAAGACCGGTCATTTCCAGCTTGCGATTGGCCGAGGCGCGGCGGCTTGACGTTGCGACAGCGCTGGGCAAGCCGAGCGCCTCAATGTGGTCCAATAGATCGATTGCGCCTACCATCAGGGGGATGCCCTCCTCAAGACGGTCAATGAAGCCTTGAGCGTAGAGTTGTCCGAACTGGCCGAGAGGAAACGCGGCACCAAAATGCTTTGCGATGATGCCTGCGCAAGTTGCATCATCTTTGCCGGTGAGACTTTCAAAAAGACCAAGTGCGGGTGGCAGGCCGAGTGAGGCGACTGCGGCATGGCCTGCCTCGATTGCAAGTCGCTCTGTGTCGATCAGCGTGCCGTCCAGATCGAAGATCACTGCGGCGTAAGGGGTCATGGCGGATTTCCGTGCAGGAGCGGCGCGGACTTTCGACCCGACCGGGCTTTTGGGAGAAGGTGAGAGGCTGGACAACGACCCAAGCGGGTCTCGTTACGGCTGCTTCCTTCCGGACCTGACCGGGTTGGCGAGGCGCTTACCCGCGCCAACCTCTCGGGCGTTCAGATAGGGCTTTGGGGCGGCGA
>JBATMT010000304.1:0-2290 GCA_049289975.1 Paracoccaceae bacterium
CCAAGAAGCTGCGCCTGCCCGGCAAGCTGGTCGACTGCTCCGCCTCGAACCGCGAGGGGACAGAGCTTTTCATCGTCGAGGGCGACTCGGCCGGTGGCAGCGCCAAGATGGCGCGCGACCGCACCACGCAGGCGCTGTTGCCGCTGCGCGGCAAGATCCTGAACGTGCTCGGCGCCGCCTCGAACAAGATGGGCGCCAACCAGGAGATCAACGACCTCTGCCAGGCGCTTGGCTGCGGCATCGGCAGCAAATGCAATGTCGACGACCTGCGCTATGACAAGATCATCATCATGACCGACGCCGACGTCGACGGCGCGCATATCGCCAGCCTGTTGATGACCTTCTTCTTCACCCAGATGCGTCCGATGATCGACAAGGGTCACCTCTACCTCGCCTGCCCGCCGCTATACCGCCTGACCCAAGGCGCCCGGCGGCTCTATGTGGCCGACGACGCCGAGAAAGAGACGTGGCTGGCCAAGGGTCTGGGCGGCAAGGGCAAGATAGACGTGCAGCGCTTCAAGGGGCTGGGCGAGATGGACGCCAAGGACCTGAAAGACACCACGATGAACCCCCTGACCCGCAAACTGATCCGCGTGTCAATCGACGAGGACGAACCCGGCGAGACCGGCGACCTTGTCGAGCGCCTGATGGGCAAGAAACCGGAACTGCGGTTCCAGTACATCAGCGAGAATGCGAGGTTCGTGGAGGAGTTGGATGTGTGAGGGGCTTCCAACATTCTTGCGGGACAAACTTAAGACGTCCGTTAGGATTGGCCAACCTTATTATCCGGTCAACGCCCTTTCCGAATACCTGAAAAATTTTTGTGCGCCGGGCCTATTTCATACAGAAGACTCGAGGCCCTTTCACCTTTCAAAAGGAGGATCCGTCTCACTCTTGAAGTATCGCGAAAGATTCTTTGCGATGGCTTCACTCCATCAATTTTCAAAGCAGCGCTTCCACTACAATCAACTCGTTATTGGGAGTCAAATGCGCAGTAGTCTTGTGACGTCAGAGGAAGCAGTCTTTCCAATCGGCTCAGTCGAACATCAGGAGGACTTTGATTGCGTGAGGTTGGAGTTTTCGACGCTAGTGGCGAACAATCTCCTTTCCAAACATTTGTGGTTTGATCTTTCTAAGAGTGCTGTCACTGAGCCGCAAGCTGACCCTGTCCTCTGTGTCTGCATTGGATATCCTGGGCACAGAAATTTCATTGATTATGACCAGATGAGCTACGCAGTTGCTCCTAATGCTGTTTGGGGAGAAGCGACACCTTCTGCATTAAACGGTAGGAAGGCATTTATCCCTATAGGCGAACTCGACTACGAACCTGACGGGATGAGCGGTGCACCAGTTTTTAGGCTTGACCTTGAAGGTACTAGTTTATGCTTAAACTTTGCTGGAGTTCTGACTGAAGCAACATCATCAATGTTCAACTACATTTCGATAGACCGGATATTTCCCGCGTTCTTCGCCAGGAAATAGGTAGCTTAAGATGCCGCAATGCGGCGCTTACCTTTCCCACCACCGCACAACACACAACACAGGCAGGGTGACGCCCGCCCCCTTGCCCTTTGCCGCCTCCTTAAGCCCACCCCGAACAGCCGGATTTGGCCCGCGCCAAATCCGGACGCGCATGCCTGCCCCTAGGCAGGCGCGTTCCGCGCCAGCCCAGGCATGCGCACCCGGATTGAGAGGCCGGAATGTGCCTCACGCCCCTTTCCCTGCGGCTTCCGCCTTCGGGAAAAGGACCGGATGCCTTGCCACTGGCAAGGCCTCTGATCGGTCCTGCGTGGGAACGCTGACGGGGCTTTGTGGGACTGCGCCTGTAGAGGAGTGAAACCCAGCCCTACACCCCATCAAAACCGTTAAAATCCGGTTACCGAAAATCAGCAAGCACCTGATTCAAAACGATAACCATACATGGTCCAGATCTGGACCATCCTCACCCGCGAAAGGTCACCCGGCCGCCAGCGATGGTCAGGGCAACCTCCATCGCATCAATCGCTTCGGGGGCGGTGTTCTCGATGTCACCGGACAGAACCACGATATCGGCGGCCATGCCGGGGCGGAGCGTGCCGGTCAGCTTGTCCCAGTGCGCCGCCCATGCGCCGCCGGCCGTGTAGGCGTGCAGCGTCTCCATCAGGCTCGTGCGCTGATCCTCGGCACCGTCATAGGTGGGCCGGGTCAGCGCACTCTTTATGCCGCGCAGGACCGACACGTCAGTCACCGGCCAGTCCGAAGCAAAGGCCAGCGGCGCGCCACTCTCTGCCAGCGTCCGACACAGGTAGGC
>JBATMT010000305.1:0-2446 GCA_049289975.1 Paracoccaceae bacterium
GTCGCGCACAGGTCGTCGGTCAGCTCTGTAACCAGACCTCGCAATCCGCTCGTGCCGAACTTTGGAGCCATCGCGAACGTTCCTTGCATATCGTTGGGTTTCACAAGGATAGACGACCGACGGCGGCTGCGAAAGGAAGACCGTGCCGCTCGATTGGCAGGGATTGGGACGCAATAGCGAGCAGATTGTGCGACTTCGGTAGGCGAGTGAACAATATGGCTTGAAGTACCCTTGGCCAAGGTTGTGAAAGCCGGGCCGGATCAGTAGTTTGAGCAAGAGTTTTCAATCAACTGCGCCGATTTGGCGTTTTTCGGGCGAGGTGCCATGCGGCGTTTCATTCCAGCTATTGGCGTGGTGTTTCTTTTGGTGCTTGGGGCGTATTTCGCCGGCATGTGGACGACCTACAAGAATTGGGCGCCGTGGCAAACCGTCGAAGAAAACCGCAAGCTCTGGCATTCGTGGCGGGCAACGGGGAAGTTCCTGCGCGACGGCACCTACCAGCGTAGGCAGGATTATGCGGCCGATGAGCCCTACAAGGTCTATGATCAGGCTGCGATGGCCAAGGGCTATGTGCTGGTCAACCGCTTCCACCCCGAAGAACAGCGCTTTGTGACCGATCTACTGGATATGGATGGCAAGATCTTGCACACGTGGCCAGTGGATTACTCGCGCTTGGTCAAGGGCGGCTCGCCGGTTGAGTTCGTCCATATCTCGACCGCGTTGCCGGATGGGTCGCTGCTGGTCAACTTCGACCGCGGGACGGCGATGGCCAGGATCGACGCTTGCGGCGATCCGATGTGGACGAAGACCGACATGACCTATCACCACTCCATCGAGCGGGCTGACGACGGGTTCTGGACGTGGGCCGAGCCTAAATGGGAAGGCGGCCAGGATCAGTACATGGTGCGCTTCGACCCCGAGACGGGCGAAACGCTGGAATCGATTGGTATCATTGACGATGTGGTGGCCAAATCGCCGCACAATTCTGTGGCGCTGACCATCCCCGAAGGGTTCGCTTTTGACAAGCGATCGGACCCGGACCAGACGGTGGACATCATCCACCCCAATGACGTCGAGGCTCTGACGGCGGCGATGGCTCCGGCTTTTCCGCAGTTCAAGACCGGCGATCTTTTGATAAGTCTACGTAACATCAATCTTCTGGCAGTAATCGACCGTCAGACGCATGACGTACTGTGGGCGCAGTATGGCCCGTGGAAGGATCAGCATGACGCCGATTTCAACCCCGACGGCAACATCACCGTCTTTTCAAACAACATTGACCGCAACCGGTCTTCGATCATCCAGATTGATCCGAAAACCAATCAGGCGCGTGACATGTTCTGGGGCTCAGGGCTGGATTTTGATTCCTACATCATGGGCAAGCAGCAACATTTGCCGAACGGCAATTGGTTGATCACGTCACCCATCGAGGGTCGTATCGTGGAGGTCTCGCCGACCGGCAAGATCGTGATGGAATGGAACAATATCCTCGACAAAACCTACAACAGCATCATCACATATGGCGAGTTCCTGCCGGAGGGTTATTTGACCAAAATGCCGGTTTGCCAGAAGTAATCGTAGCCTGCTCGTCGACAGAAGGAAGCGCCCTATGACCGCACTGATCCGGCCCGTGATCTTGTCCGGCGGCACTGGCACGCGGCTTTGGCCGGTGTCGCGCGAAGGCATGGCAAAACAGCTTTTGCCGCTGACAGACGATCTGACGATGCTGGAAAAAACGCTGACTCGCGTAGTGGGCGCAAAGGGGTTTGGTGCGCCGATCATCATCGGGTCGCATGCGGTGCGGTTTATCCTCAAGGAACAAGCCGAAAAGGTCGCTTCAGGTGCCAAGGTCGTGCTGGAACCTGCACGGCGCGATACGATGGCTGCGGTGTTGCTGTCTGCGGTCATCGTGGCTGCGGGCAACGATACCGAAGTGCTGGCGGTAATGCCTTCGGATCACATGATCGCCGAGGAAGAGGCGTTTCGCGTTGCGGTACGCACGGCAGCGGCCAAGGTCGCAGAAAGCGGGATTGCGGTCATCGGAGTTCAGCCGACTGAACCCGCAACGGGGTATGGCTACATCAGGCCGGGGGCCGCTTCGGGCGAGGGCGTACGGGCGGTTGAGCGGTTCGTCGAGAAGCCGGATGCGCTGCGGGCAGAACAGCTGATTTACGAGGGATGTCTTTGGAATGCAGGGATTTTCTGCTTCCGCGCCGGGTGGCTGATCGAAGCGATGCGGGCCATGATGCCCGAGGATGTCGCGCGGGTCGAGGCCGCGGTCAAAGCCATGCGCGAGGATCTGGGAATGTTCATTCCCGGCCCGAGTTTTGCGGAAGTAACCTCGATTTCCTTTGATCATGCCTTCATGGAAAAGACCCGTGACGCCCATGTTGCGGCGGCTGGGTTCACTTGGTCGGACGTGGGCGACTGGAACGCACTGTGGAAG
>JBATMT010000306.1:0-6360 GCA_049289975.1 Paracoccaceae bacterium
CGCAGGTCATCAGCGGGCCGTCGATCTCGAAGATGCGGGGGCTTGGATCATGGTCTTGAAAAAGCTCGCGAAAACCGGGCTGGTTTTCCCAATGGACGGTATAGCGCCTGTCTCCCAGTAGCCCGGCGCGGGCGAGCGTGAAGGCTCCGGTGCAGATGCCGCCATAGGTGCCACCGTGGACGGCGTGATCCCGCAGCCAGTCGAGCGTGTCGCGGCTGGCGGCGGTGCCTGCCTCGGTCCCGGAACAGACGAGGAGCGTGGCATGGCGGCTGACCTTGCCGAGCGCGCCCTGCACGTTCACCGAGATGCCGCCGGAGCTTTGGACGGCCTGACCGTCCTGCGACACGACGCGCCAGCGATACAGCAGGCGCTGCGATAGCTGGTTGGCGATGCGGAGCGGCTCGACTGCGGAACTGAACGCCAGAAGCGTGAAGCGCGGCAGCAGCAGGAACGTATAGTCGCGGGTTTCGACCGGCACCGCGAGCGGGAAATGGGCGACGCCAACGGGGATCACACCCTCGGACGAGGGTTCGGGCATGGCGGAAAGGTCGTTCGGTGGGCGGTTCATCCTGAAGGTCCGGGGCGTGGCTGGGAGAGAGTCCATCGCCCCGACCCTGCCGTCAAGTGGCCCTTGCGGTCGATTGGCTGGCGAGCAGATCGAAAATCTTCTGCCGGTCGTCGTGAACGAGAAGAAGCGCGAGGTCGCCCGGTTCCAGACGCTCGATGATCTGGCGGGCGCCGTCAAAGGGCGAAGTGGCCATGAGGATATGGTCGGCGGGAAGCCCCTGCCCCAGACTGACGGCACGCATCAGCGCGGGCAGTTCGCCAAGCGCCCTGCCCCGCAGATACTTCGGATTCTCTGCCGCGACGACATAGTTCGGGCCGAGCGCAAAAGCGCCTTTGACCAGACCGGTGATGTCGTCATCGGAGCGGTCGCCGGCATGGGACAGCAAGATGAAGCGGCGCTTGGCGGGAACGGCAGCGAGGGCCGAGGTGACGGCGGCGATGGAATGCGGGTTGTGGGCGAAATCGACAAAGACCCGCGCGCCGTTGACGGCGAATTCGTTGGCGCGTCCGGGGTTGTCCTTGGCGTCGCTGCGGAAGCTGGCCAGAACCTCGCGGATGGCGGCGTCGGGGATGCCGAGGGTGCGGGCGGCCAATGCGGCGGCAAGGGCGTTTTCGATATTGTAGCGGGCGGCTCCGCCAAGGCTGAGCGGAACGTTTGCGGCGGCGATGAGGGCCACGGTGGTTTGGCCGTCGGAGAGTATGATCTGGCCGTTTTCGAGCCAGCCGCAGGGGCGGTTGGCGGCGCGGGCGGCGACGATCTGCGGCGTGGCAGGACTGAGCGAGAACCATGCGGTGCGCGTTGTCAGACCCTTGGCCGCCGTCACCACGGGGGCGTCGTCGGCGTTGAGGATCAAGAGCCCGTCGGGGGCAAGGCCGCGATGGACGGCGAGTTTGACCTGCGCGAGTTCCGGGACGGTCATGATGCCATACTGGCCCAGATGGTCGGAGGCGACATTGGTGACAATGGCGGCGCGGGCACGGGTGATGGGAAGGCCACGGCGCAAGATGCCGCCTCGGGCGACTTCGAGAACGCCAATCTCCAGTCGCGGGTCACGCAGCAACAGGCGTGCGCCAGCGGGGCCGGAATAGTCGCCCTTGTCGAGGATGTCGTCGCCGACCTTGACGAATTCGGTGGACGACAGGCCCGAGACCTTGCCCGCCGCGCGACCCATCGCGGCAATCAGCCGGGTTGTAGTGGTCTTGCCGTTGGTGCCGGTGACGATGGCAAGCGGAATGTCGTGCAACACGCTCCAGTCGGGTTGGTCGGGCAGCGCCTCTGTCTCCCATGTGCGGGCGCCGGAGCCGTGGCCAAGGGTGATCATTTCGTCGTCAAGAAGCCGGTCGATGCCGCGCGCGGCGGCGGTGGCGACCATCGAGCGCAGGGTTGGGTTCGCCTCACGCGAGGCGACGGCGGCAAGGTCGCGAGCCATTTCGTCCATTGGGCGCGATGGCAGGAACAGAAGCTCGGTCGTGCAGAAATACCATGCCGCTTCAATGACATAAGCGGCAGTGTAAAGCTGATCGACAGGCGCGGGGACATACAGGCTGCACCCGCCGTCGAAGGTGCGGCCGACGGGCTTGGCCTGTGTCCAGCCGATCCCGTCGAGCAAGCGGCACAGGTGTCTGGTCCACAGGGCAAGCACCCGAGCCGCATCCGTCCCGGTGACGAAAGCGTCGCCTACGGCACCGGGGTCGGTGCCGTAGAGGTTGGGTCCGAGCAGCCTGCGACAGCTGTCGAGGACCAATGACGGGTCGTCGGGCACCGGGATTTCCAGTGCGTCCTGCAAGTCTTCCGATCGCGTCACGGTCTGTCCGATCAATCTGCTTCTTCGTTCACGCCCTTGGCGAGACGCACACCCCGTTCATCGCGGATGAGTGTATCACCTCCGGCGAGGAGTTCCTCGAACGCAACGGCGGGCTTTTCGATCTTGGCGGGTGCGGGGGCTTCAGCCTCGCGCTCGGCCTTCTTGAAGTAGATGATCTGCTTCCATGACCGTGCGAGTTCGTCGGCAAACACCACCAGAAGATCGCCGGGCTGGGCGAGTTCAAGGCCACGTTCGATGCCCTCGACCTCGCTCGGCATGAGGGTGATCTGGTCGGGTTTTACGCCTGCCGATACCAGCGCCGCCTTGAGCAGCTCTGGCACTTCCATGTCGCCGCGGCCGCGACGGTCATCGTCGGGCTTGAGCACATAGTGATCGAAGTGGCCGGCAAGTTCCCTGGCCGAGGCGGCGATGTCTTCGTCGCGGCGGTCGCCCGGCATGGCCGATACAACGATGCGGCGGCCCTTGATGTCGAGACGGTCGGCAAGGTCGGCCATGGCGGCGATGGCGGCGGGGTTGTGGCCGTAGTCGAGGATGACCTTGAACGGATGTTCGTCAAACACGTTTGTCCGGCCCGGAGCCTGGAAGAACGAGGTGTCGAAGGTGCGAAGGCCGTGGCGGATATTGTCGAGATCCAGCCCAAACGAAAAGGCCATCGCGGTGGCGAACATCGCGTTCTGGACGTTGTAGAGCGCCTTGCCTTCCAGCGTAGCCGGGACGAGGTGCGACCACAGGACCGGCAGGTGCAAGCCCTTGGAATAGACGGTGATCATGTCGCCGTTCATGGCCTTTTCCAGCACCACGGCGCGGCCGCCGGCGCGGATATGCTCTTTCACCAGCGGGTGGTCGGAGTTCATGGTGACGTAGCAGATGTGGGTCGAGTGGCAGAAGTCGGCCATCCGCAGGCAATGCAGGTCATCGGCGTTCAGCACGACCGTATCGGTCGCAGTTTCCACCACGACGCGCTTGACGACGGCCAGTTCCTCGACGGTGTTGATGCCGCCCATGCCGAGGTGATCGGAGGTCACGTTCAGGCAGGCCGACACATCGCAACGCTGGTAGCCGAGGCCCGAGCGGACGAGGCCGCCGCGTGCGGTTTCCATCACGGCAAAGTCGACGGACGGGTCGCGAAGCACCATCTGTGCCGAGGCGGGGCCGGTCATGTCGCCTTTCACGGTCAGCTTGCCATCGACATAGACGCCGTCTGTCGAGGTCATGCCGACGATCTTGCCAGACGATTTCATGATGTGGGCGAGCATCCGGCTGGTCGTGGTCTTGCCGTTGGTGCCGGTGATGGCGGCAATCGGGATGCGCGACTGGGTTCCCGGCGGGAAGAGCATGTCGATCACCTTGCCTGCCACGTCGCGGGGTTTGCCCTCGGACGGGGCGACGTGCATGCGGAAGCCGGGGGCCGCGTTGACCTCGACGATGGCGCCGCCGATGTCCTTGTAGCTTTTGGTGATGTCGGCCGAGAGGAAATCGACGCCGCCGACGTCAAGGCCCACGGCCTTGATGGTGCGTTCGGCCATGTCCTTGTTGTCGGGGTGGCAGACATCGGTCATGTCGATGGCGGTGCCGCCGGTCGACAGGTTGGCGGTCGAGCGGAGGTAGAAGATTTCGCCCTTGGGCAGGATGGTTGCGGCCGTGTGGCCTGCGTCGGCCATCAGCCGTTCGGCCTGATTGTCAAGTTCCAGATTTGTCAGGACTTTTTCGTGACCGATGCCACGGCGGGGGTCGCTGTTAACGATGTCGACCAACTCGGCGATCGTGTGTTTGCCATCACCGACGACATGGCCGGGAACGCGCTTGGCAACAGCGACAAGTTCGCCGTTCACGACGAGCATGCGGTGATCCATGCCGGTAACGAATTGCTCGACAAGGATGCCGCGGCTTTTCGACTGGGCCTTGGCTTCGTGGAAGGCGACTTCGACCTGTGCGTCTTCGGTCAGGTTGATCGAGACGCCGCGCCCGTGGTTGCCGTCGAGCGGCTTGACCACCACCGGGAAGCCGATGCGCTTGGCGGCGCGGACGGCATCGGCGGGCGAGTAGACCAGACGCTGCTGGGGAACCGGCAGGCCAAGGTCGTTGAGCATGTTGTGGGTGTCTTCCTTGTCACAGGAGATTTCCACGGCGATGTGCTTGGTCTGGCTGGTGATGGTGGCCTGAATGCGCTGCTGGTACTTGCCGTGGCCGAACTGCACGAGCGAGTTGTTGTTGAGGCGGAGCCACGGCACGTCACGCTCTTCGGCGGCCTTGACGAGCGAGCCGGTCGATGGGCCGAATTCCTTGCGCTGCGCCATGAGGACGAAGCTTTTCAACTCGGACGGGAAGTCGAACTCGGCGTCGAAATCGAAATCGACCTTTTTCTTCAGGTCTTCCGGCAGCAGGTGCATCAGGAGCTTGATGGCGAGGCGGCCCGCTTCGATACCCACGTCGCGCTGGTGATATTCGTACACGAGATTGTACTGGCCCTTGACCCCCGTCGACCGGGTGCGGCCGAACGTAACCTCCGACCCTGCAACACCTTGAATTTCAAGGGCGACGTGTTCAGCGACATGGCCAAGCCAGGTGCCTTCGCCTTCACGCAGGCGGCGGACGAGGCCGCCGGGTTCACGGTAGGAGCAGCCGTGTTCGCGAAGGCCGGGAAGCGCCTCGACCAGAGCGTCGATCCATGCATCGCCGATCTTTGCCGAGGGCCAATCCTCGAGCACGCCAAGATCGACAACGTGACGTATGACGGGAAAACCCGCCCAGACATTCGGACCCACGAATACGTTGGTCGAGACAATCTTCATGGACGGTTCTCCCCTGAGAGTTAGTTTATTGTTTTATGGTGTTTTCCGGTGCGTTAGGCAGTGCGCAGAATTCAGCGTGTTCATCTGGCGGGTAGGCATGTCTGTCGACAAGATCATAGCGGCAACCCTCGCCCATGACATCAACCTTGAGGCCGAGTAGGGTCAGGGCTTGCCCGCGTGAGGCTTCCCACATCGAGGAATGGGTAAGGCCCGAGGCATCGACGACGGTGACGGTGCCCGAACCTACCACTTCGAACACCCCGTCTGGGCCGATGAACGCCGCCGTATCCTCGTCAATGCCGAGGCCGATGAGGAAGGGGTTGTAGGAAGAGGCGGCCAGCAGGCGACCGAGGCGGTTCCGCTGGGTGAAATGCTGGTCGATGATGACGGCGTTGGTCAGGCCGAGGCCGGGGGCGAGGCTGACGGCGCCTTCTGCCGGGGCAGAATTGCTGTCGCCGCCGGCGATCATGTGTTCGGACATGATGGACGCGCCTGCCGATGTTCCGGCGACGGTCGTGCCAGCAGCGTTGCGGCGGCGAATCTTCTGCGCCACGGCAGTGCCGCCGAGGATAGTCGAGAGGCGAAGCTGGTTGCCGCCGGTCAGGAAGATGCCCGACGCCTTGTCCAGCATTTCGAGGTAGCGGGGATTGTCGCAATCGGCCCGGCGGGTGATCGGCAGGAAATCCACGACAGCCGCGCCAAGGTCGCGGAATATGCGGTTGTAGTCCTGTCCGGTCGTCTCAAGCTCGGACGCGGTGGGGATCACGACGATATCGGCGTCCCTGCCCCCGGAGAGTTCGACAAAGCGACGGTGAATCTGACGTTCCTTGAGGCGGTCTTCGCCGCCGCCAATCGGAATGATGAACCCGCGATCAAGGTTTGCGTTTACGCGCGCTGGACACATTGAAACTGATACATCCCGGTTCGTGCCCTGAAGGCGGTCAATCTTACCCCCCGGACCAGACCCTGGCCTCCCCCCATTTCGTGACAGTTTGACGAAGGCGAGGCTCGCCTGCAAGTGGGTTCATCTCAAGATTGCGAAACCGGCCGTTCAGGCGCCTAGCGCGGCTTGTGCAAGGGGGGCAACGTCGTGAAGACCTTCCCATATCATCCGGAGCGCCACATAGACGATGACCGCGAGGCCGACATAGGCGATCCAGCGGTGGCGATTCAGC
>JBATMT010000307.1:0-4821 GCA_049289975.1 Paracoccaceae bacterium
GTCGATGCTCAATCAGGCCAAGGGCATCAAATGCCCGCGTCCCGAAGGCGCCTTCTACGTTTACCCTGACATCGCAGAGTGCATCGGCAAAACAAGCGCCGGCGGCACCAAGATCACCAACGACGAGGTGTTCGCGACGGCGCTTCTGGAAGAAACCGGGGTCGCCGTGGTGTTTGGTGCGGCCTTCGGCCTGTCGCCGAACTTCCGGGTAAGTTACGCTACGTCCGAGACCGCGCTGGAAGAGGCCTGCCGCCGCATCCAGACGTTCTGCGCCGGATTGCGCTAAGGAGGACCATGCCCGACCGTTTGCCCGACCTTTATTTCCGCATCCGCGAAAACGGCGCGGCGGTGTTCCGGATTGATCCCGAACACCGCGCCCGGCGGATCGACCTCGAGCATATCGCCACGGTCAACATGCGGTCGGGCGAAGTCAGGCCGCAGGGCGACAGGGTGCTGTCGCCCGAAGACATGGCGGCGATCCGCGACTGGATGGCCGAACGCGCCGACCTTCTGGCGCGGCGCGACATGGACGATATCTTCCGCTCGATCGAGACACTGAATCTGACGGCGCAATGGGCGCAGACCCGTGCGAGCGACGAACAGCTGGACGCGGTGACAGATGCGCTTTTGCTGGCCATGCACGACCTGCGCTCGGTGTTGGTGCGCAAGCACTCCGAGCGGCTGGGTGGCGACGAGGACTAGGCCGGGCTTTGCGCCCCTGCCAGTTGCCGGAACCACGGCCCGCGCCAGAAACGCAGCATCAGCAGCCCCGCCGCAAAGGCCAGCCCGACAACAAGGCCCAGCCACAGGCCGGGGCCGCCGATGTTCAGAACAAAGGCCAGCACATAGCTCGTCGGGATGCCGATGCCCCAATAGCTCAGCGCGGCAATCAGCATCGGCGCCCGCGTGTCCTGCACACCGCGCAAAAGCCCCAGCGCCACCACCTGCATCGCATCGAACAACTGGAACAGCGCGGCCACGGACAGCAGCGTTGTGCCAAACGTCAGGATCTCGGCCGCTTCGGGTTTGGCCCGGTCAAGGAACAGTCCGATCAGCGGATGCGGGAAGGACAGGAACAGCGTCACGACGATACAGCCGAACGCGAATGACAGAACCACGGCGGTTATCCCCGCCTGCCGCATGGCGGTGGTGTCGCCCTCGCCCTCGGCCCGGCCAATGCGCACAGTGGCCGCATTCGACAAACCAAGATGGAACATGAAGGCCAAAGCCGCGATCTCCATCGCAATGCCATGCGCGGCCAGTTCGATCGTGCCGATCCAGCCCATCATCATCGCCGCCGCGATGAACAGCCCGCTTTCCGCCAGTCCGGTGATCCCTACCGGAGCGCCAAGCTTCAGCACTTGCCGGAAGGCGGGCCAATCCGGTCGCCAGAAGCGCTGGTACAGGCGGAAACGGCGGCTCCCCTCGGACAGCGCCGCATAGAGCGACAGCAGAACCGCCGTCAGCGTCTGGGTCGCGAGCGATGCAATCGCTGCGCCACGCACGCCCAGTTCTGGCGCGCCCCAATGCCCGAAGATCAGTGCCCATGCGACGGCAAGGTTCACGACCACCGCCGCCAGCGTCACCCACAACACCACCTGCGTCTTTTCCAGCGCCGCGAGATAGCTCTTGAGCACCATGATCAGCAGAGCCGGGATCATCCCGAAACCGGCGATCCGCAAGAAGTCCTGCGCCAATGCCGACACATCGGGGTTCTGGCCCGCCACGATCAGGAGCGGCTTCGAGAACCACATGAACGGTACGATGGCGAGGCCATAGAGAATGGACAGCCACAGCCCCATCCGCGTTTCCCGGCGCACCTGCGTCTCGTCACCACGACCCATTGCCGAGGCGACCATGCCCATCACGGCAATGCCGAAGCCCGAGCCAAGGATGAAGAACATGAAGAAAAACGACGTGCCAAGCACCACGGCGGCAAGCTCGTTCACCCCATACCAGCCCATCAGCACCGTATCGGTGACATGCAGCGCCATCTGCGCAAGGTGGCTGCCGATAAGCGGTAATCCCAGCGCAAGAAGCGCGCGGGCGTGCGCGGTATAAGTAAGATTTTCTCCCATCAGCGAGTGCTATCGCGGACCGAAAGGAAGGTCCAGAGCAGGCGGGCGATTGCTTGCCCGGCAGGTTCCGATAGCGCGTCCGTACCGATCAGACTACAGTCCCCGTCATCACGACCACAGTTGGAGACGGCGACCATGCAGGTACCGAGCGTGATGTTTTCAGACGGCGCCGCCTATGAACGGCTGATGGGCCGCTGGAGCCAGAAGGTTGCGACGGGCTTTCTCGATTGGCTCGCTGTCCCGCCCGGCCTTGACTGGCTCGATGTCGGCTGTGGCAACGGCGCATTCACTGAAGTGATTCAGGACATTGCCGAATGCAGGTCGCTGACCGGTATCGACCCGTCCGAGGCGCAGATCGACTATGCCCGCCATCGCAAGGGCGTCGATCAGGCAACCTTCCATGTCGGCGATGCGCAGAGCTTGCCTTTCCCTGACGCCAGCTTTGACGCGACCGTCATGGGGTTGGTGATCGTCTTCATACCGGATCAGCCGCGCGCCGTGTCGGAACTCGCCCGCGTCACCAGACCGGGCGGACTTTGCGCGACCTACATGTGGGACTTGCCGGGCGGAGGCTTCCCCCTGACCCCGCTGCTGCGCGAAATCGCGGCGCTTGGCTACACGCCGCCGATGCCGCCCGGCGTTGCCGCCTCGTCGAGAGATGGGCTGGAGCGGTTGTGGCGCGAAGCGGGCTTTGATGACGTAGCCACCGAAACCTTCCGCATCACCGTCTCGTTCGAGGATTTCGCCGACTTCTGGCAATCAAGCACCGCCGGAGCCGGGCCACAGGCGGCCTTGCTGAAATCCATGTCCGAAGACGAGCGTGAACGCCTGCGCGGCAACCTGCAAAGAACCCTGCCGACCAATGCGGAAGGCAGGATTTCCTATCCGGGGGTGGCCAATGCCGTGAAGGGCATTCGCCGCACCTGAGGGGGTTCAGGCGTCCGGCTGCGCTGCGCCGTTCTTCACCCGCGTGTTCGGGTGTGTGGCCGTTTCAAGTATATGTTCGGTCTTTTGCAACACCTGCGAAGCGCGCCCGACGATCAGCGGATCAACCGGCTGGATGATGCTTTCATCCTTGTCGGGATAGTCGAGCGTTGACAGGAAGTGCCGCATCGCGTTCAGCCGCGCGCGTTTCTTGTCGTTCGATTTCACGATCACCCACGGCGCATCGGCCGTATCGGTGTAAAAGAACATCGCCTCTTTCGCCTCGGTGTAATCGTCCCACTTGTCGAGGCTGGCCTTGTCGATCGGCGACAGCTTCCAGCGCTTCAGCGGATCGGTTTCCCGCGCGGTGAAACGGGCGCGCTGTTCTTCGCGCGTGACCGAAAACCAGTATTTGTAAAGCCTGATGCCGGACCGGACGAACATCCGTTCAAGCTCCGGCACCTCGCGCATGAATTCCAGATATTCGGTCGGCGTGCAGAACCCCATGACCCGCTCGACACCAGCACGGTTGTACCAACTGCGGTCGAAGAACACGATCTCGCCTGCCGTCGGCAGATGCTGGATATAGCGCTGGAAGAACCATTCGCCCTTTTCCTTCTCGGACGGCTTGGTCAACGCCACCACGCGCGCATAGCGCGGATTGAGGTGCTCCATGAACCGTTTGATCGTGCCGCCCTTGCCTGCGGCGTCACGGCCCTCCATCAGGATCAGGAACTTCTGCCCCGTCTCCTGCGCCCAGATCTGCACCTTCAGAAGCTCGGCCTGCAAAAGCGCCTTCTCGGCCTCGTAGGCTTGCGTCCCAAGCCTGCGGCCATAGGGATAGGAACCGCTTTCAAAGGCGAGCCGCACCTGATCGCGGTCTGGCGTCGGAAACTTTTGCGGCCCCACCGCGTCGGTGCGTCCGTTGGTTTGTTGTTCGGTTACTGGCATGTCGTTGGCTGTGGTCACACTCGTTCTCCCGGTCCTGATGTACCAGGTGATTCTGCACCTTGCCGAAGGCGGTCACTTTGACACGTGTCAAACTGCCGCTCCTTGCACCTGTCGCTGTTGCCCGTCATCCTCACCGGCAAACGCAATGGGAGGAAACGATGGTAAAGCTGTACGGAGTGGCCCGCAGCCGCGCGACGCGGGTGCTGTGGTTGATGAACGAAATCGGCATAAGCTATGAGCATATTCCGGTCATTCAGGCTTACCGCCTTCCCGATGGTGGCGCGTCCGATGTGGCGCTGAACACGCTCTCGCCGGAGTTTCTGGCGATTAGCCCACAGGGCGCGATTCCAGTTCTGGTGGACGGCGATCTGGTGCTGGCCGAGTCGCTGGCGATCAACCTTTATCTGGCGAAGAAGTACGGCGGTGCGCTTGGCCCCAAGGATGCCGCGGAAGAGGCGCTGATGACGCAATGGGCGCTTTACGGTGCGGCTGCGGTCGAGCCGGGGGCGATTGCCATCTACTACGTCCACGCGGAAGACCGCGCCAAATCCCGCGACGGCGAGGTTGAGCTGTCTGTCGCATCGGAAAAGCTGCGCCGTCCTTTCAAGGTCCTGAACGACCATCTCGCTGCAAACGGCTGGCTGGTGGGCAAGCGCTTCACCGTGGCCGACATCAACATGGCCGAGATTGTCCGCTACGGCGCGGTCGAGGGCAAACTGATGAAGGATTTCCCGGCGCTGGCCGCCTGGCTGGAAAAACTGCACGAACGCGACGGCTTCAAGGCGATGTGGGCCAAGCGTCTGGCCGAACCCGCGTAGGGCGGGGTTCACCCCGCCATTTGCCCACCTTGCCAATCTCTCATTGAAAC
>JBATMT010000308.1:0-2837 GCA_049289975.1 Paracoccaceae bacterium
CTTCTGGTCCCGAACGATCTGGTCAAGCGCATCGCCGAGGCATCGTTCCCCTGCAAGGTCGAAGGCGACACTGTCGTTCTGCCCGGCATCATGAGCCGCAAGAAGCAGATCATCCCGTCGCTGAAAATGTGATCGCCCGTGGCGGGGCGGGCCAGCAGGGCCGCGCTCCGCCACGCCGCATTCCGCTGCGGACCGCTGCGCGTGCTCCAGACGTTTGGAATACCTTTGGAATACGTATGGAATACCTTCGGCATACGTCCGGAATACGTTCGCAAACCCGACTTTTGCCCCGAAAGGCGCCACCCATGACCCGGATCATTGCTGCCCTCTCCGAGATTTCATCGGGCTATGACGCGCTCTTTTGTGACCTCTGGGGATGCCTGCACAACGGCCACGCACCCTACCCCGCCGCCGTCGCCGCCCTGCAATCCTACCGCGCAGACGGGGGGCGCGTGGTCCTTCTCACCAACGCCCCTCGCCCCGGCCGCTTCGTCAAGCAAAGCCTTGAAAGAATGGGCGTTCCCGCCGATGCATGGGACCTGATCGTCTCCTCTGGCGATGCCGCGCAATATGCGATGTTCACCGGCGCAGTCGGCCAGAAGGTCTGGCACCTTGGCCCGGAAAAGGACAATGGCTTCTTCACCGAAATCCCGCAAGATGCAGCCGGCCAGCGCCCGATTGAACGCGTCCCACTGGAAGAAGCCGAAGGCATCGTCTGCACCGGCCCCTTCCACGAAGACACCGAGACCCCCGAAGACTACCGTGACCGCTTCCTCTACGCCAAGACCAAGGGCCTGAAAATGCTCTGCGCCAACCCAGATCTGGTGGTCGACTACGGCGACCGACGCATCTATTGCGCGGGCGCACTGGCGCAACTCTACGACCAGATGGGCGGCGAAAGCCTCTATTTCGGCAAACCGCACCCGCCGATCTACGACCTCGCGCGTCGCCACCTTGCCACGCTGACCGGCAACCAATCGGACGCTGGCAGCATACTTGCCATCGGCGACGGCATCGGCACCGACATTCAGGGCGCCATAGCCGAAGGCATCGACGCGCTCTTCATCACAGGCGGGCTCGAGTCCGAACGCTTCGGCCCCGATGTCGAAAACCCCGACAGCGCCCAACTCGAAGGTTGGCTCGCCACTCGCCAGCTTTCACCCACCTACACCATCGGCCGCCTGCGTTAGTCCCAGTCCCTTCTTCTTTTCCAAAATATCCCGGGAGCGCGAGGGCAGAGCCCTCGCACTTTTCCTGCCCGCCGGAAGCTTGGCTACCGCTCCAACTCGATCCGCCTCGCAACATTGTTGCAATATTGGCGACTCTTTCGCCAAATAATTACCAAGCCGATTGCGCGACCTCCTTTTCCTCTCTATGCTGCACTGCAACATAAACCGGGAATCGCGATGATGCTCGATAATCAGCCTCGTGGCACGATCTGTATCGAAGACCTCGAAATCGGCATGGTGCGCTATCTGCAAAAGCAGATCACCGACCGCGACATCGAGCTGTTTGCCGAGGTTTCGACAGACCGAAACCCCGTCCACCTCGATGACAACTACGCCCGCGACACGATCTTCGAGGGCCGCATCGCCCACGGCATGCTGACGGCGGGCCTGATCTCGGCGGTCATCGGCGAACAACTTCCCGGCCATGGCACCGTCTATCTGGGCCAGACGCTCAAGTTCATGGCCCCGGTCCGCCCCGGTGATACCGTCTATGCCGAGGTGAAAGTCATCGCGATAGACCACAGCCGTCGCCGGGTAACTCTTGAAACCCACTGCGCAGTGGGCGATACGGTCGTTCTGAAAGGCGAAGCGCTGGTACTGGCGCCAAGCCGCAAGTTCGACTGATCTTTCAGGCGGAGCATCCGCCATCAGGGGCCGATGCGCACGCACACTCACTGGACAGACCTAGCTGCCGCCGACCGCCAAGCCTCGGTCGCGATGGGCAATTTTGACGGCGTCCACCTTGGCCACCAGGCAGTGATCAAGCTGGCAGCGGCCCACGGCGCACCCCTCGGGATCGTCACCTTTGAACCACACCCCCGCCAGTTCTTCGCGCCCTCCGCCCCCGCCTTCCGCCTGATGAACTCCGAAGCCCGGGCCCATCGTCTTGCCAAAATCGGCGTCGAACAACTCTATGAAATTCCTTTTGACGCCACCCTCGCGGGCATGACCGCCGAAGATTTCGTGGCCGAGGTGCTGGTCAAGGGACTAGCCGTCGCCAACGTCACTGTCGGCTCCGACTTCTGTTTCGGCAAGGGCCGCAAGGGCACCGTCGCCACCTTGCAAGACCTCGCACAGACGCATGGCTTTGGCGTCACCATCGCCGATCTGGTGAAGTTCGAAGGGCTTGAAGTTTCCTCCACCAACATCCGCACTGCTTTGGCCGAAGGACGCCCGCGCGACGCCGCGCGGATGCTCGGCCATTGGCACCGGATCGAGGGCGAGGTCATCCACGGCGAAAAACGTGGCCGCGAGTTGGGCTATCCCACCGCCAACATGGGCGTCGACGGACTGCACTTGCCCAAACTCGGCGTCTATGCGGTGAAGGTTGATGTGCTCACTGGTCCGCAGGCCGGTACCTACGGCGGGGCCGCCAGCCTTGGCGTGCGCCCGATGTTCGGCGTCAACACGCCAAACCTTGAAACCTTTCTCTTCGACTTCAAGGGCGACCTCTACGGCCAGCACCTGTCGATCGCCTTCGTCGACTACCTGCGCCCCGAGATGAAGTTCGACGGCCTTCCCGCCCTGATGGCGCAGATGTCCGCCGATTGCGACCGCGCCCGCATCATCCTCGCCAGCGCCTGACGCGCGAACCGCCCTTCCCTTTCC
>JBATMT010000309.1:0-4951 GCA_049289975.1 Paracoccaceae bacterium
GGCCCTTGGCCTGATTGAGCATCGACACCACAAGATCGCGGCGGCGCTGGAACAGCTTGCGGTTCTCGGGCAGGAAATCCTGCGTGCCGGTCAGTGCCTCGAGCGCCGCATATTGCGCGACCGAGCAGGGGTTCGAGGTTGACTGCGACTGGATCGTGCCCATCGCCTTGATCAGCGCCACGGGGCCTGCCGCATAGCCGATCCGCCAGCCGGTCATCGCATAGGATTTCGACACACCGTTGCAGGTCAGGGTGCGGTCGTAGAGGCCTGGCTCGATCTCGGCCGGGGTGGCGAACTTGAAGTCGTCAAAGACGAGATGTTCGTACATGTCGTCCGACATGACCCACACATGCGGGTGGCGCATCAGCACGTCGGTCAGGCCCTTCAGCTCGGCAGCGGTATAGCCTGCGCCGGTCGGGTTCGACGGCGAGTTGAAGATGAACCACTTGGTCTTGGGCGTGATCGCCGCTTCGAGTTGCGCGGGGGTCAGCTTGAAGTTGGTTTCGATCCCGGCCACGACCGGCACCGGCGTGCCGCCAGCCAGAAGCACCATGTCGGGATAGCTGACCCAGTAGGGTGCGGGGATGATCACCTCGTCTCCGGGATTCAGCGTCGCCATGAAGGCGTTGTACAGCGTCTGCTTGCCGCCGGTGCCGACGGTGATCTGGGCGGGCGTATAGGTCAGGCCATTCTCGCGTTTGAACTTGGCGCAGATCGCCTGTTTCAGCTCGGCGATACCGTCGACGGCGGTGTATTTCGTCTTGCCCTGATCAATCGCGCGCTTTGCGGCGTCCTTGATATTCTGTGGCGTGTCGAAATCTGGCTCGCCTGCGCCAAGGCCGATCACGTCCTTGCCCTCGGCTTTCAGGGCTTGCGCCTTGGTGGTGACCGCAATGGTGGGCGACGGTTTGACGCGGGCAAGCGTGTCGGACAGGAAGGCCATTACTCTGAACTCCGGTTTGTGTTTTCCGGACCCATCTCTTATGACCGGGCACACATGCGATCAAGCAAGAAAGCCCGAAGCCCATGTCAGGTTCTGCCTATCCCGGCCCGGCCAGCCTTGTGACCAGCGATGAAAGATTGAAACGCATGGTCATGCGCAGCTGGCGGCGCGGCACCAAGGAGATGGACCTGATCATTGGACCCTATGCCAACGCCAAGCTGGAAGGTCTGGACCCGGCAACGCTTGATCTGTTCGACGCGCTGCTGCTCGAAAACGATCAGGACCTTTACCTTTGGGTAACCGGCGCAAAGGCCCCGCCCGAGCGGTTTGTTAACCTTTTGGCAGATATTGGCGAATATTCCCTCAATAAGCCCCGACGCTTTTAACTGAAATTTCGGTATTTGGCGTGAAACTCCTTCCAGAGCAGACTGGACGGAGCAAAACCATGACACTTCATACCGTCGTTCCCGCGGCACCACGCTCCGGCTACATGACATGCTATCTTGAAACGCTGAACCTTGTCGAACGGCTGCACCGGCTGCTGCTGGACGTGATCAAGGACGAGTTCGAGCGGTTGGGACAACTGGAAATCAACGCGGTGCAGGCGCTGTTGCTGTTCAACATCGGCGAGAACGAAGTGACGGCGGGCGAGTTGAAGTCGCGCGGCTACTATCAAGGCTCGAACGTCAGCTACAATCTCAAGAAACTGGTCGAGATGGGTTACATGCACCATCAGCGCAGCGAGATTGATCGCCGGTCGGTCCGGGTCAGCCTGACAGACCGGGGCAGGGATGTGTGCAGGCAGGTGGGTGATCTTTTCGTGCGACATTCCGAAGGAATGGAAAAGCGCAACATCGTCGGCTTCACCGACATGGCGGACATCAATGGCCTGCTCAAGCGGGTGGAGCGTTATTGGACTGACCAGATCCGCTATATCTACTGACGGCAAAGATCGGGTGCGTTTTGGCGGCGGTTCAGCCGCTGGTCGGTTTGTCAGCCGGGGTATCGCCCGCCGGGATCAAGTCTGTCGGGGCGTTACTGGCGAAAAGGCCGCTGATTTCGCGCAAGATCTTGCGGCGCATGGCATTGGCGAAACCGTCAAAGCCATGCGCTTCCTCGACAAAGGCACCGGGGCCGCGAATGACCTGCGCGGCGTACCATCCTGACAGATCGGCAAGGCTCGGGTCCATCGCGGCGGCGCCGGATGCACCCGGTGCGCCGATGACCAGCGCATTTATGGTGATCGTCTTGCCGGACATTCCAAGGATCACCTTGCGCGGCGGCAGGCCTGCGTTGCTCATCCCGTCGCCTGCAAGGTCGAGCGTGAGCCTCTCGCAATCGCCTTGCTCGGCCAGAAGCCGGTCGCCAAAGGCCATCGCGGCACCCACCGCCGTCATCCGGCTGCCACGTGGGCCGGGCATGGCGCGCAGGCGGAGTGCGATGTCGTCAAGCACGCCCGGCCCTGTGATCGCGGTCCAGGGGATCACCAGCCGTTGGTCCTGCGAGCCGCTCCAGTCAAAGACCGACAGCATGAAGGGCCTTTCAGCGGCACTGATCATCGCCTTGCGGATCTCCGGGTCTTCCAGTGCCAGCGCCAGACCGCCCGCCTGCAACGCAAACTCGCGCCGGTCGACCGAGGCCGACACGTCAAGCCCGATGGCAAGCGCCTGCCTGCATTGAGCACCTGCCGGACCGGCCAGTACGGCGCAAAGGGCAAGGGCGGCGGCACGCATCATCCGGCGTCGGCCCCCCGCCCATTGTCGCCGATCAACTGGACCGACAGTTCCTTCAACAGCTTGCGCCGGATCGCGCGGGGATAGTCGGCTTCGCTTGGCGCGGGTTCGACAAAGGCGCCCGTTCCGCGGATCACCTCGGCCCGGTAGTAGTCGGTGATGAAGGATTCATGCTCGCCAATTGGCAGGCCGTTTACTGCGATGCTGCCGAAATCCTCGGCCGCATAGACCTGCGCCGGGGTGCGACCCTCGTTGTTCTGGCCGTCACCAGACATGTCGATCGTCTGAGCCGCGCAGTCGGGAGCCTCGGTCAGATGGTCGCGCCCAAAGGCCAGTGCCTCGCCCATGCCGGTGGGCAGTTGCAGGTTGTGGCGCTCGTGCGCTCTGATCTGCGCCACCACGCTGTCGAGGTCGGGTGTGCCCTGCATGGCGGTCCACGGCACCATCACCTGCTGGTCGGACTTGCCGCTCCACTCATAGACCGACAGCGCCACATAGCCGCCCGGCGCGAACATCGCCTTTTTCACCTCGGGCGCAGTCAGGGCCGCGATCAGGCCCTGACGCTGCACTTCATAGTCGCTCTCGCTGACCGACCGCGACACGTCGACAGCCAGCACCAGCGCCAGCCTGCATCCGGCTGTCGCGGGACCTGCGGCAAGAAGTGCCGCGAAAGCCCCTACCAGTGCCCGGTATTGCCCATGCTTGACCAAGGCTCCGCCGGCGCCAGCGCCGCCCCCCTCTGCAACAGTTCGACCGACACATTGTCGGGCGAACGCACGAATGCCATCCGCCCGTCCCGTGGCGGCCGGTTGATCGTCACCCCGTTGGCCATCAGATGCGCGCAGGTGGCGTAGATATCGTCGACCTCATAGGCCAGATGGCCGAAATGCCGCCCGTCCGACGGCAAGCCCGTGTCGCCGTCCCAGTTGTAGGTCAGTTCGACCGGGCAATCCTCCTGCCCCGGCGGCGCCATGAATACCAGCGTGAAGCGCCCGCCCTCATTGTCCCAGCGCCGCGTCTCCTCCAGCCCCAGAAGCCGGTAGAAGGCCATCGACTTTTCCAGATCAAGCACCCGGACCATCGTGTGCAGATAGCGTATCGTCATCGTGCGTCCTTTCGTTTGATCATGAGCCTAGCGCGTTTGGCGGGTCAGGGGAACGGCGGAAGCATCCTGCCCGTGCAGACGACGCAGACGCGGGCCGCGCGGCAGGCCACAGGAAACCGCTTCCCCGCCATCCATAGTTGCTGCGCGCCATCCGCTATCCAGATATGGTGGTCTCCGATTCGATCCAAGGAGAGTGCCATGACCCTGACCCCCGAACAGCAGGCCGAGATCGCCGAGGCGCGCAGCGTTTCGCGCCCGACGCTCCGCGCCACTGCCGACGGCATGGAAAAACACCTCTATGTCGCCCACGAAGTGCTTGACCACGGGCTGGTCCGCGTCATCGACTACATGGGCGACGATGCCGCCATCACGCAGGCCGCCCGCGTGTCTTACGGGCGCGGCACCAAGGCCGTGCAGAACGACGAAGGGCTGATCCGCTATCTGATGCGCCACTGGCACTCGACCCCGTTCGAGATGTGCGAGGTCAAGTTCCACGTCAAGCTGCCGGTCTTCGTCGCCCGCCAGTGGATCCGCCACCGCACCGCCAACGTGAACGAATATTCCGCCCGCTACTCGATCCTCGACCGCGAGTTCTATATCCCTGCGCCGGAAAACCTTGCCGCGCAATCGACGGTCAACAATCAGGGCCGGGGGGCGCTGTTGCAGGGCGACGAGGCGCAGCGCGTGCTCGACATCCTGCGCGACGACGCGATGCGCAGCTATGACAACTACGAGGCGATGCTTTCGCAAGAGGGCCAGCAGGGGCTTGCGCGCGAACTGGCGCGCATGAACCTGCCCGCCAACGTATATACGCAATGGTACTGGAAGGTGGACCTGCACAACCTGTTCCACTTCCTGCGCCTGCGCGCCGACGCCCACGCCCAGTATGAAATCCGCGTTTATGCCGAAACCATGTGCCAGATCGTCAAGGACTGGGTGCCACTCGCCTACGGCGCGTTCGAGGACTACCGGCTTGGTGGCGCCACGCTGAGCGGCAAGGCCATCGAAGTGCTGAAACGCCGCCTGAAGGGCGAGGTGGTCACCCAGGAGACGAGCGGGATGAGCAAGGGCGAGTGGCGGGAGTTTGAAGGGGTGTGGAACGACCCGGCGTAGCCGGGGCAAAACGCTCCAGTGGAGCGGTTTGAGTGACACACGCCCGCGAAAGCTTTC
>JBATMT010000310.1:0-2695 GCA_049289975.1 Paracoccaceae bacterium
GGTTCAAGAAACTCGTACAAAGGGGCCTCTGCATATCATGATGGACTCACGCGATCTGACAAACGAACCAACCGGTGACCTGACGTCGCTTCTGGGATCGCGCATCTGTCACGATCTTATCAGCCCGCTGGGTGCCATCGGCAATGGGGTAGAGCTTCTGACAATGTCGGGGGCTGCCGCAAGCCCAGAGATGAGCCTCATCTTGCAAAGCGTGAACAGCGCCAGCGCACGCATCCGCTTTTTCCGTGTGGCCTTCGGTGCCGCCGGCCAGGATCAGACCATCGGTCGCGCCGAAGTCATGAGCATCATTGACGATGTGGGCCGTGGCTCACGCATCAAGACAAACTGGCAGGGGCCGCCAGACGTACCGCGTGGCGCCGTCAAGATGGCGTTTCTGGGCATCTTGTGCATGGAAACCGCACTGCCGTGGGGCGGGACCATCCACGTCGCCGCTTCGGGATCGGGCTGGACAATCGAGTCGGAGGCAGAACGGATCAGATCCGACCCAAACGTCTGGAGTCGCCTCTCAGGGCGCCCCGCAAACACCCCTCTCGTTGCAAACAACGTGCAATTCGCGCTTCTGCCAGAGGAGGCTCGCCGTCAGGGGCGCACGGTCCGTCTGGTGATCCGCGACAAGTCGATCACGATAAGATTCTGATAGATCAGGGCCTTATCGTTCCGTCGCCTGTGACCAGATACTTGAAGCTGGTCAGTTGCTCTGCCCCCACGGGGCCGCGCGCATGCAGCTTGCCCGTGGCTATCCCGATTTCACCGCCCATGCCGAATTCTCCGCCATCGGCGAACTGGGTCGAGGCATTGCGGATCAGGATCGCACTGTCGAGACGTGTAAAGAACCTCTCGGCGGTCGCATCATTTTCGGTCAGGATCGCCTCGGTATGCTGCGAGCCATAGGTGCGTATATGCGCAATGGCCTCGTCGACCCCGTCCACAAGCTTGACCGCGATGATCTTGTCGAGGAACTCGCGCCCGAAATCATCGGGCTTCGCGCGCACCGTTCCCGGCACCTTGGCCAATTCCCCATCGGCCCGCACCTCGACGCCCGCATTCAGCAAGTCCTCGATCAGGACAGGCCCGTGTTGGGTATAGAACCGCCAGTCGATCAGCAGACATTCCGCCGCCCCGCACACGCCCGTCCGCCGCGTCTTGGCGTTCAGCACGACTCGCCGCGCCTTCTCCAGATCAGCGTCCTTGTCGGCGTAAACGTGGCAAATACCCTCCAGATGCGCAAACACCGGCACCCGTGCCTCGGCCTGAACCAGCCCGACAAGCCCCTTGCCGCCACGCGGCACGATCACGTCGATGTGGTTGACCATGCGCAGCATTTCCGTCACCGCCGCCCGGTCGCGCGTGGGCACAAGCTGAATGGCATCGGGCGACAGTCCGCCCTGCTTCAGTCCTTCGACCATGCAGTCGTGAATCGCCGTCGAGGAATGAAAACTCTCTGATCCGCCGCGAAGGATCACCGCATTCCCCGATTTGAGGCACAGCGCGCCCGCATCCGCCGTCACGTTCGGACGACTCTCGAAGATCACGCCCACAACGCCCAAAGGCGTCCGCACCCGCTGGATATGCAGCCCCGACGGCATGTCCCATTCGGCAATCACCTTGCCAACCGGGTCTTGCTGCTCGGCCACCGCCCGCAAGCCATCGACGATCCCGCGAATACGGTAGTCATCAAGCTTCAGCCGGTCCATCATCGCCGGGCTCAGGCCCTTCTCTTCGCCGTAAGCCAGATCCTCGCAATTCGCGTCAAGGATCTCTTGCCGCCGCTCCCAGACGGCGTGAGACGCCGACACAAGGGCCGCATACTTGCGTTCCTGAGACGTATAGGCCAGTTCCGCCGCCGCTGCCTTTGCCCGCGCCCCGATGCCAGCCATCAGCCCGGCAATATCGACTTCACCCGCCACCGCGTTCATTTTCCGACCTCAAATACCCCCGGGGTCTGGGGCAGCGCCCCAGCATCTGCCCCGGCCATTCAACCATCAAGCACCATATCATCGCGATGCACCAGAGCAGCGCGCCCCGCATAGCCCAGGATCGCTTCGATCTCTGCAGACTTGTGCCCGGCAATCGCCTTTGCCTCTGCTGCAGTATAACGGATCAGTCCCTTGCCAAGCGCCGCACCGTCCGGCCCCTGGATCACCACCGGCTCACCGCGACCAAAGTTGCCCAACACCACCGTCACGCCGGCAGGCAAGAGCGACTTGCCGCCACCCAGCGCCGTCACCGCGCCTGCGTCCACCCGCACCTCGCCCTTGGGCTTCATCGCCGCAATCCAGCGCTTGCGTGCCGCCTGCGGATCACCTTCGGCAAGGAACCACGTCCGGTTCGCACCCTCGGCCAACGCCTTCAGCGGTCGCAACGCCGAGCCTTCCATGATCGCCATGGCGCAGCCGCCCTGCACAGCCGTCTTGGCCGCCAGCAGCTTGGTCTTCATGCCGCCCTTCGACAGGCCCGAAATCGGGTCCCCCGCCATCGCCTCGATCTTGGGGGTGATCTTCTCGACCAGATCAAAGCGCACCGCGTTCGGGTCTTCCTTCGGATTGGCCGAGTAAAACCCGTCCACATCCGACAGAAGCACCAACTGGTCCGCGCCGACCGTCACCGCGATCTGCGCCGCCAACCGGTCGTTGTCGCCAAACCGGATCTCGTCCGTCGCCACCGTGTCATTCTC
>JBATMT010000311.1:0-1763 GCA_049289975.1 Paracoccaceae bacterium
CCGAACACCCGATCGATTGCCCCAATTGGACCTCGTCATTTCCACTCCACTCAGCGAATGAAATTCAGGTGGCCGGTGCAAGCCGTCAAAGCGAATGGTCTGGAATTGGAGATCGGAATTTGACGCCATAACGTCTGGGAATGGTTCTGAAACTGCCGTGCTAGTAACCACTCGACCACGACAGCCTTCCTAGGTCGATTGCGTCAATGCCACCCGTCCACTTTCGGCCCATTGCTGCCGGGCGAGCACCGCCGATGTTACTCAGCGGCATTCCCCCAAGCGGACAGTCAAGCTTGCCGCCGCGAAATCCCGCATAGTGGTAGCGATGCGGGACCCAGCTGCCGCTCGTTGCACATTCAGGCCACTGCAGCAGTTTAGGCCCACTATCCGTAAGGGAGCCGACAGTATTCCTTTGATTTGGCAAGGACAAATGTTTGGGTCAGGATACTGACGAGGGCTTCCTCTTTGTCATAGCCCATGCAGCATTGTACTACTAACTCTGTCCTGCGAGGCAGCCTCACGCGTCCACTTCTTCGATCTTTTCTAACTCGAGCCGTGCGTTCTCTTCATTAAGGCGCCAACGCCTCGTGACATAGAACACCAGCGCCTTTCGAGTCTCGACCGTAATGTATGATTTCTCCTGAAAGCCGTATTCCAGTCGGACAACCCGCGCCTGTGCGTCCGAGAGGTTTGAACGCGGACATATCCACATGCGCACGAAACTGTGCCAGTCTGTGTCAAAAGGCAGGGGAGAACGCCTATCCCGCGTTGCGACATCGTTCTGTTTCGATATTCGGATCGGGAGATAGTCGCGATAAGACTCATGTTTATGGCTCCAGGCCCGGAGATGAATAGCCTCCCCGTCGAAATGAAACCGCACCGGGCTGATCCACTGCGGCCCGGATAGGCCACTGCTCATCGAAGTGTAGGTGATTTCTATGTCTTGCTCGCCTCTCATCGCGCGGTGGAGCTGCGCGATCACAGCGGAATCCATCATGCGATTGGGCAGCGGGATGCTCGCGCCAAGGTATGTTGGCGCGTCGCTAAGTAGACCGAAGACCTGGTCGGGTCCGACATCAGACAGTGCCCTGTGCGAGCCGCTCGAGAAATAGGTCTTCTCTGTGGCATCATAGACCGGCGGTGTCTGTGTCAGCGACAGATAGGTTCGAAAGTCGACAGCCGCCTGTGCTGTCGAGATATCGAAGCGCTGCATCAAGTCCCGGCGGTTCGCCTGACCTCTCCATGTAAGGCATTGATCCAAAAACAGGATCCGTTCGCGCTGTGCGTGTTTGAGGTCTGCAAGGCTCATACGATGAAGACTACTTGACTCATCGCGCAAAGTCCATACAGTAACAATACGTATAGAAAATGGACATGTATGATGCGAATCCTTCACACCGCAGATCTTCATCTGGGGCGGCAGTTCATGGGTCTCAGTCTTGAAGACGATCACGAGGTCGTCTTAGGCCAGATCGTTGAGGCGCTGGTGATTGAGCATGTGGAAGTCCTCGTGATTGCGGGCGATGTCTTCGATCGGGCCTCGCCTCCAAATTCGGCGATCCGGCAATTCAACCGATTTCTCAAACGCGTGGCAGACGAGACCGAAGCCGCTGTCGTGATGATCTCAGGCAACCATGATTCCGGGGACCGGATCGAGGCGATGTCTATCTTTTCGACCGCGTCGCGGGTGCTGGTGCGCGGGATTGCCGATGCGGTGGAAGTTCCACTGGTGCTGCGTGATGCGCATGGAGAGATTGCCTTTT
>JBATMT010000312.1:0-2835 GCA_049289975.1 Paracoccaceae bacterium
GTCTGACTTCTTGATGATTTGGTGGAGCAGAGGGGGATCGAACCCCTGACCTCGTCATTGCGAACGACGCGCTCTCCCAACTGAGCTACTGCCCCAAACCGGGTTATTTTCTGGATGACGCTGAAACGCTTGTCAAGCAATTGGCTGCGGACGGGGATCACTTCTCATCGTGAAGGGGCAGTGTGGCTACGTAAGAAATTGAGAATATCTGCCGTTGGTCGCGCACCCGGCAAACGCGCGACTTCGGTGCCCTTGTTGTAGAGGATGAGTAACGGAATTCCACGGATACCAAGCCGTTGTGATATTGCGGTGTGCTCCTCTGTATTGACCTTTGCAAATCGCGCGGAAGGGGTGGCAACGGCGGCGGCCTTGGCAAATTCGGGTGCCATACTGCGGCAAGGCCCGCACCATGGTGCCCAATAGTCGACTAGGATTGGCAATTCATCTTGCCGCGTCGCCTTGGAATGCGTCGCCTCATCCAATTCTGCCACCTTGCCATTCACAAGGTCGGCGCCACAGACGCCGCATTTTGGTTTCTGCGATAGTCGATCAGCGGGCACCCGATTGATTTGGCCACAAGTGAAGCAGGTCAGCTTCGGCATTCTGTTTGCCTCAAGATATATTCATTTAATAGAATACATGTTTGTGGGGCGTCTCGCTTGCAAGTAGCAGCCGCAAAAAGAAATCGGCCGCCTGATGGCGACCGATTAAGAATTCGAGGCAACGGATCAGGCGGCGCGTGCTGCCCGGATCGAGTCTTCCAATTTTCCGAGAGCTTCCGTGAAGACCTCGTCCTGGATCGTGATTGGAGAAAGGAAGCGTATCACGTTGCCGTAGACACCGCATGTCAACAGGATCAGCCCACGCTTCAACGCCTCAGTCCTGACCTTGTTGGCGAAGTCTGCCGAGGGCTTGCCGCCGACATTGAATTCCACCGCGTTCATGAAGCCCGGCCCGCGAATATCCGTTATCTCCGGAACGTCGTCACGCAGGCTCTCGAGGTGCTGTTTGAGACGCGAACCAAGCTGATTTGCGCGGTCGCACAGCTTCTCTTCGTCGATCACATCGAGAACTGCATTAGCGGCCGCAATACCCATCGGCGAGCCGCCATAGGTGCCACCAAGGCCGCCGGGGCCGGGTGCGTCCATGATCTCGGCGCGACCAGTCACAGCAGCAAGCGGGAATCCGCCTGCAAGCGCCTTTGCCATGGTTATCAGGTCTGGCTGAACGTCGTGGTGCTCCATCGCAAACATCTTGCCGGTACGTGCGAAGCCGGTCTGCACTTCATCTGCAATCAACAAGATGCCATGTTCGTCACAGATTGCTCGCAGCGCCTTGAAGAACTCGCGCGGCGCTTCATAGAAGCCGCCTTCGCCTTGTACTGGCTCGAGGATGATCGCAGCAACGCGCTTCGGATCGACATCGGCCTTGAAGAGGTAGTTCAGAGTGTCGAGCGACTGTTGAACGGTTACGCCATGCAGCGGAACCGGAAAGGGTACGTGGAACACGTCATTGGGCATCGCCCCGAAGCCGACCTTGTAGGGGACAACCTTTCCGGTGAGCGCCATCCCCATGAAGGTGCGGCCATGGAATGCGCCGGAAAAGGCGATGACAGCCTGCCGTCCGGTCGCCGCTCTGGCAATCTTGACCGCGTTCTCAACAGCTTCTGCACCGGTCGTCACGAAAATCGATTTCTTCTCACCCTTGATCGGAACAATCGCGTTCAGACGCTCGGCAAGACGCACGTAGTTTTCATAGGGCACGACCTGGTGGCAGGTATGGGTGAAGTGATCGAGTTGGTCCTTCACGGCGGCAATCACCTTCGGGTGCCGATGACCGGTATTGACGACCGCAATACCTGCAGCAAAGTCGATGTAGCGATTGCCTTCCTTGTCCCAGATTTCGGCATTCTCGGCGCGGTCGACGAAAATCTGCGTCATGACCCCGACGCCACGCGACATGGCAGCCTTGCGGCGAGTTTCGATTTCTGCGTTCTTCATGGTGTGTCCCTGGTCAGTCGGTGCCGACGGATCGGCCGGTTGCGATAGGCGTTCAATATTCTATACTGATAGAAAATAAATTTATCTGTGGCGATCTGAAGCCGCAAGTAATTTCGGTTCATCTGCGAGGGAAGCATGAGTTTTGACACGGGCGCGCGGCTCAAGGCCGAACGGGAAGCGCGAAAGCTTTCACAGCGCCAACTGGCGGCCGTAGCCAACGTGACGGCCGCCATGATCTCGATGATCGAGCAGAACCGCACCAGCCCGTCTATCGCCACGATGAAGAAGATACTGAGTGGCCTCAACATGCCTCTCAGTGCCTTCTTTGCCGAAGACGAACCGATTGAAACCAAATGGCACTTCACCAAGGAGGACTTCCGCGAAATTTCTCCGCGCGGCAGTGAAGTTGACCCTAACGTCAGGTTCTTGCGGTTCGGCAATGCGACAGACAGTGCCTTGTTGATGCTCCACGAACATTATGCGCCGGGCGCAGATACAGGCCCCGACTCCTACAGCCATGATTCAGAGGAAGCGGGGATTGTAATTTCGGGCCAAATTGAACTGACAGTCGGGCAGGAAACCCGCGTGTTGAAGTCAGGTGAGGCTTACCACTTCAACAGTCGCATAGCGCACCGATTCCGCAATCCTGGACCTGACGAATGCGTTATTGTCAGCGCCTGCACGCCGCCAACCTTTTGATACTTCAGACAAGATAGGCGCGGAAAGCGTCCACAACCTTTTCGTAGACGGCCCGCTTGAAAGGTACGATCGCCTCGATCATCTCGTCGGCGGCAACCCATTTCCACCGTGAAAACTCCGGGTGAGTTGTCGCAAT
>JBATMT010000313.1:0-7002 GCA_049289975.1 Paracoccaceae bacterium
CCGCAATCCCCCCTCGCCCGCGCGCTGATGGGCCTTGCCGTCGGCGACTTGGCCGACTGGCGCCGCCCGAACGGCAGGCAGGAGCTTGAAGTGCTGGCCATTGCGCCCATCGGAGACTGACATGCACATCCGCCAGCTCGATCCGGTCTCTGACCGCGCCCTTGTCGATGCCTTCTTTGTCGAGGCGACCGACTACATCCTGATGGAACGTGACGAACCGCCCGGACCGGACGTGACCGAGGAGTTCTTCACCGACACACCCCCCGGCTGTGACCCGGCAGCCTCGCTACGCCTTGGGCTTTTCAAGGATAGCCACCTGATCGCCGTGGGTGAAACCGCATTTGGCTACCCCGAGCCGCACGACGCCTACCTGGGCCTGATGATTGTCTCGCCCCGCGCACGCGGCACCGGCGCGGGTTCATACCTTCTGCGCCATATCGAGGCAGAGGCTCAGGCTCGCCAGAAGAAGAACCTCTACCTCGCCGTTCTGGATGCCAACCCGCGCGGTCAATCCTTCTGGCAGCGCGAAGGCTTTGCCGTGGCCGCAACCGACCGCCCGGTGACGCTTGGCACCAAGACCCAGACTGCCAAGCGCATGGTCAAGGCCCTGAGCTAGAGCTGGCCCTCGGCCGCCGGTATCTCGTCGAGCGAATAGTACACGGCCAGCCCGCGTTCCCGCGCGATCCGCACATCATTGTCGGCGCCATTTGAGCCGCCGGGCAAGCGCAGCACCGCATCGCAACGCTCCAGCAGACGGTGTGCCACCGGATGGAAAATCCGGTCATACAGCGCGTCACCCACTGCGCCGCGACCGGCACCGTTCCAGACCGGCAACGCCACCCATTCGCCGATCATCGGCACATGACCCTTCTCGAATATGGGCAGCGCCGCTTCCTCGAGCCTTCGCAGATTGGCGGCCATCTTCTCCGGGTCGTCTCCGGTGCCAGACCTGTAAGGCCCGGCGATCAGGATCATCTTTGACTGTGACATTGCGACTCCTTGCACGATTCTTCTGGAATAATATCCGTGATTCGTGCAGTATCATGCAATAAACAGCAGTATCGTGCAATCCATGCTCACAGACCACCGCAAACAACTCCTGCTTGCCCGCCTGTCCGCCGAGGGTCAGATCATCGCCAGCGCCATCGCTGCCGAACTTGGCATTTCGGAAGACACGATCCGCCGCGATCTGCGCGAACTGGCGGCGGATGGTCGCGTGACCCGCGTGCACGGCGGTGCCCTGCCCGCTTCGCCCGCCGTAGCACCGCTGGACCAAAGGCGCAGTATTGCTACGCCGGAAAAGATCCGCCTTGCACAAGCTGCCTTGCCGTTGATCCAACCCGGCCAGACTATCTTCATTGATGGCGGCACCACCCACGCCGAACTTGTCCGCGCCTTCCCGGCCACGATTTCCGCCACCATCGTCACCCACAGCCCGACGATCGCCGCAGCACTGGAGCCGTTCCGCCAAGTCGAGGTCATCTTGATCGGTGGCCGCCTTTTCCGTCATTCGATGGTCTCTGTCGGCACCGACGCCGCCGATGCCATCCGCCGCCTGCGGTTTGATCTGTTGTTCCTTGGAATAACCGGCCTGCACCCTGACGCAGGCCTGACCACCGGCGATTATGAGGAAGCTGCGATCAAGCGCACGCTTGTCGCGCAAGCTGCAGATTGCGTTGTGCTGGCCACAGCCGACAAACTCGGTGCCGTCTCGCCGCACCAGATCGCATCTGCCTCGGCTCTGACCCGCCTGATCGTCAGCGCCGATCACGCGCCCGCAGCCCGCGCCACCTATGCGGCGGACATCATCGCCGCCTGACGCTTCACCCTCATTTTCTGCTCGCAACTATCCCCGCCGGAGGCTCGAAAACGAAAAGGGCGCCCGAAGGCGCCCTTTCCTGTTCCTTGGCGGGAACGGATGATTACATCATCCCGTCCATGCCGCCCATTCCACCCATGCCGCCGCCGGCGCCGCCAGCAGACTTGTCTGCCGGACGATCAGCGATCATGGCTTCGGTGGTGATCAACAGACCAGCGATCGAAGCTGCATCTTCCGGCGCGGTACGCACGACTTTGGCCGGGTCGATGACGCCGAACTTGAACATGTCGCCATATTCTTCGGTCTGGGCGTTGAAGCCGAACGTCTTGTCGTTCGACTCGCGGACTTTGCCAGCCACGACCGAACCGTCAACGCCAGCGTTCTGAGCGATCTGGCGCAGCGGAGCTTCAAGCGCCTTGCGAACGATCACGATACCAGCGTCCTGATCGGAGTTGGCACCTTTCAGACCGTCAAGCACCTTGCCAGCCTGGATCAGAGCCACGCCGCCACCGACGACGATGCCTTCCTGAACGGCCGCACGGGTCGCGTTCAGTGCGTCATCAACGCGGTCCTTGCGCTCTTTCACTTCGATCTCGGTCATGCCGCCAACGCGGATGACAGCGACACCGCCAGCAAGTTTCGCAACACGTTCCTGCAGCTTTTCACGGTCGTAGTCCGAGGTGGTTTCCTCGATCTGCGCACGGATCTGGGCCACACGGGCTTCGATCTCGGCTTTGTCGCCAGCGCCATCAACGATGGTGGTGTTGTCCTTGGTGATCGAGACTTTCTTGGCGCGGCCGAGCATGTCGATGCCGACATTCTCCAGCTTCATGCCGAGATCTTCAGAAATCACCTGGCCGCCGGTCAGGATCGCGATGTCTTGCAGCATGGCCTTGCGGCGATCGCCGAAGCCCGGAGACTTGACAGCAGCAATCTTCAGGCCGCCACGCAGCTTGTTGACGACGAGCGTGGCCAGAGCCTCGCCTTCGACGTCTTCAGCGACGATGATCAGCGGACGCTGCGACTGGATGACGGCTTCCAGCAGCGGAACCATCGGCTGCAGCGACGAAAGTTTCTTTTCGTGCAGCAGGATGAAAGCGTCTTCCAGTTCGGCAACCATCTTGTCGGCGTTGGTCACGAAGTAAGGCGACAGGTAGCCGCGATCGAACTGCATGCCTTCCACGACGTCGGTCGAGGTTTCGAGGCCCTTGTTCTCTTCGACGGTGATAACACCCTCGTTGCCGACTTTCTGCATCGCGTCAGCGATCTGGCGGCCGATTTCGACTTCGCCGTTGGCCGAGATCGTGCCGACCTGAGCAACTTCCGCCGTGTCGGTGACTTTGCGCGACGCTGCCTTGATGGCCTCAACGACCTTGGAGGTGGCCATGTCGATGCCGCGCTTAAGGTCCATCGGATTCATGCCGGCAGCAACGGCCTTCATGCCTTCCTTGACGATGGCTTGCGCCAGAACCGTCGCGGTGGTCGTGCCGTCACCGGCTTCGTCGTTGGTGCGGGAAGCAACTTCCTTCACCATCTGCGCGCCCATGTTCTCGAACTTGTCGGCAAGCTCGATTTCCTTGGCAACGGTCACGCCGTCCTTGGTGATGCGGGGCGCACCGAACGACTTGTCGATGACCACGTTACGGCCTTTCGGGCCGAGCGTGACTTTGACAGCGTCAGCGAGGATGTTCACGCCGCGCAGCATGCGGTCGCGGGCATCGGTATCAAATCTTACGTCCTTAGCAGCCATTGGGCTTCTCCTTCGGATGTTCGTTTAAGACAGGAAACTCGGCGAATTCTCAGGCGATGATGCCGAGAATGTCCGATTCCTTCATGATCAGCAGCTCTTCGCCGTTCAGGGTCACTTCCGTGCCCGACCATTTGCCGAAGAGTATCCGGTCGCCTTTTTTGACCGTCATCGCGATCAGTTCGCCCGAGTCCTTGCGAGCGCCTTCGCCAACGGCGACAACTTCACCTTCGGCGGGTTTTTCTTTTGCATTGTCGGGGATGATCAGACCGCCCTTGGTCTTTTCTTCGCCCTGGACGCGCTTGACGACAACACGGTCATGCAGCGGTTTGAAAGCCATCTGGTAACACTCCCTTGGGTTTCCAGGTTTGATTTGGAATTAGCACTCACTCAAGGCGAGTGCTAACGGGGTGTAATTAGGCGTGCGGCCCGCAACTGTCAACGTCCAAGAAGGGGAAAATCTTGCATCACGGCGGCAATGGTGGCGGCTGCAATTTCGTGGCAGTCTTTATCTGTCACATCCGGGAAGTACCATGCTGAAATATTTCAACCATTTCGCCCTTATCGCCTTTTGCCTTCTTGCACCCGGCTCTGTCGGCGCACAATCGCCTGTCGCGCAGATCACCTGCGCCGGCACCGACCTTATCGCCGCCATGCCCGAGGCCGACCGCACCGCGCTTTACGCCAGAACCAATGCCGTGCCTTATCCGGAAGGCAATCACTGGCGCGCGACAAAGGGCAGCCAGACCATCGACATCATCGGCACCTTCCATATCTACGACCAGCGCATGGACGCCCCGGTCAAGCGGCTGGAACCGCTGATCGCTGCCGCCGATGCCATCTACCTCGAAGCCACGCAACTAGAGGTCAAGAAGCTGCAAGACGAAGTCGCCCGAAACAGCGACCTGCTCTTCACCAAAGGCCCCACCCTCCCCGAACGACTCAGCGCCGAGGAATGGCAAGCCCTGTCCGAAGCGGTGACCGCCCGCGGCATCCCGCCCTTCATGGCCTCGAAGTTTCAGCCCTGGTATTTGTCGATGATGCTTTCGATACCGCCATGCGCCATGTCGGCGATGACCCAAGGCAGCAGCGGCGTCGATAGCCTAATCGAGAAAGCCGCAAGCACAGCGGGCGTCCAGACCCACGCGCTCGAACCGTATGACACCATCTTCACCGTCTTTGGCCGTTTCACCCCCGACCAGCAACTCGACATGATCCGCGCTGCACTTCTGTCCGCCGACGGTGCCGGCGATTCGTTCTACACGATGTTCGATGCCTATTTCCGCGAGCAGCATCGGCTGATCTGGGATTTCGGCCTCGATCTGGCGCTTGCCTCCGCACCCGACAAGGACGCTGTGCTCAAAGACCTGGCGCTGATGGAAAAGTCCCTCATCACCGATCGCAACAGCAACTGGATCAAGGTAATCGAGGCAGCGAAGGGCGATCACCTGCTGGTCGCTGTCGGCGCGGGCCACCTTGCCGGCGATGGCGGTTTGCTGAAACTGCTGGAAAACGCGGGCTATACGCTCACCCGGCAGGAGTTCTAGGCGTTGACCGCTCCGGCCTCACCTCTCCCGGAATTGGCCGATCACACGGTTACTCGCCTTTATGTGCTCGACTTCGGCCTTTTTCACGTCAATGCCGGGCGCACCATCGGCATACCGGGCTTTCTTCTGGAAACCGACAAGGGCGCCCGCATCCTGATCGACACCGGCTTTCCCGATGCCTACGCGACCGACCCCACCATCGCCGAGCGAGACGGCCTGCCCCGTTTTGGTCAACTCATGGACCACAGCCACGACCGCACTTTGGCGGGCCAACTCGCTCGCCTGGATCTCACGCCCGCCGACATCACAGCGACGATCCTCACCCACAGCCATATTGACCATGTCGGCGGCCTGCCCCACGTCGCCCACGCCCCGATCGTGATGATGGGCGCCGAGCGCGCCGAACCGCGACCGCTCTATTTCGGCTCCGCCCGCCCGATGGACTGGCCCGAAGCCGACTATCGCCTGATCTCTGCCGAGGGGCCGCTTTGCCACGGCCTGACGCTCGTCCCGACCCCCGGCCACACCATTGGCCATCTCTCGCTTCTGGTGACGCTGGCCGACACGGGGCCTGTCCTTGTTGCCGCCGATGCGATCAACCGCGCCAGCGAACCTGCCGAGGGTTTCCCTGACGCCGACGACCCCGAAACCGCCCGCCGCAGCGCCGAACGGCTCTTCGCGCTGGAACGCGACCTCGCCGCCTGGCTTCTGTGGGGTCACGAGCCAACGCAATGGCCGGAGCTTCTCAAAGCCCCGGCCTTCTACGCCTGACGCCTGCGCGTCACACCACGCCAGACCTAGCGCCCGCGCGACTTGCCCGGCAGCGGGATCGGCTTCATCGCCGGTGCCTTCTGACGCCCGGCGGGCAGCTTCAGACCCCGCATGGACGCCGTGTCATGAGGCTTCAAAGCCACCTGCATCGGTTTGACCTGATGAAACGGCTGCATCCCCTTCACCGCGAAGGGGTTAAAGTTCGATTTCGGCATGATTTGCCTCTGATGTCAGATTGGAACATTGGGCCGCGCAAAGCACGGCCCGCCTGTGGCCCTTGGGCCTCAGATAGACTTGTCCATTCTCGGGGCACTCCTCTGCATCAAGGATACTGACCGGCCATGCGGCACGGTACGGCTCATTCCCGTTCGGGGATCAGATTTGCTTGTCCATTCGCAGAGCACTCCTTTGCAGCAGCCCGCAAAATAACTTGCCCCTGCATACCCGTCAACCACCCCGCACCTGCGCGTGACATTCACCGTCGATGCCCCTATAAGGCCCGCGAAATTCCCATGAACGGACGCTCCCATGACGACGCTTGTTTTCGGCCACAAATCTCCCGACACCGACTCGACCGGCTCCCCCATCATCTGGGCCTGGTACCTTTCCGAAGTCAAAGGCACCCCGGCCAAGCCCGTCCTTCTGGGCGAACCGAACACCGAAGCCGCATTCGTGATCAAGCACTGGGGCCTTACCAAGCCCGAGATCATCTCGGACGTGACCGCCGACAACACCGTTGTCATCGTCGACACCAACAACCCCGCCGAACTTCCGCCCTCGATCAATGACGCCAAGATCGTTGGCATCATCGACCACCACATGCTGGTCGGCGGCCTCAAGACCAAGAACCCCATCGACATCACCGTGCGCCCGCTGGCCTGCACCGCCACCATCATGCACGACCTGATCGGTGCCGACCTTGCCAAGGCTCCTAAGTCGATCAAGGGCGCGATGCTGTCGTGCATCCTGTCCGACACGCTCGAATTCCGCTCGCCCACCACAACGCCGCATGACAAGGCCGTGGCCGAAAAACTCGCCGCCGATCTGGGCGTGTCGATCAACGATCTCGCCACCAGGATGTTCGAAGCCAAGTCCGACGTCTCGGCCTTCTCGGACGC
>JBATMT010000314.1:0-1932 GCA_049289975.1 Paracoccaceae bacterium
GACATGGACGCTGCCGAGACGCAGGAGTTGTTCGTAACCCTCAAGACCCGGTTCGCCAAGAACATGGCGCGTCACCATGGTATCGACTGGGCAGCGGTCGAGGCGCGGCTGACTGACAGCCCCGCCAAACTCGCATCCCTTTTACTGATGGAACAAACCGGTGGCGAACCCGATGTCATCGGCCATGATCCTGCCACTGGCGCGTTTCACTTCTGTGACTGCGCGCCCGAAAGCCCCAGTGGCCGCCGCAGCCTGTGCTTTGACCTCGCCGCGCTGAACGCCCGAAAGGAAAACAAGCCCAAAGGCGACGCGCAAAGTTCAGCCGCCGCGATGGGGGTCGAGATCATGACCGAAGCACAATACCGCGACCTGCAAAAGCTGGGCGAGTTCGATCGCAAGACTTCAAGCTGGATCGCCACGCCCGAGTCTGTCCGCAAGCTTGGCGGCGCTCTCTTTTGCGACCGGCGCTATGACACGGTCTTCACCTACCACAATGGCGCGGACTCATATTACGCCGCGCGTGGCTTCCGGGGCTGCCTGAAAGTTTGACGGCCCGGAATCGCTCCGGGCCGCCCAGCAAGGTTCACGCCGGAAAACCTTACCATTCCATCTTGAAGCCGACAGTAACCGAAGCTCCATCGCTGCCGCCGCCATTCAGCGCCGAACGATAGCTGGCTTCGCCATAGATCGACTTGCCTTCATCCAGTTGGATCGCCCCGCCAAGCCCGATTTCTGCAAAGGTCGAGGCCGGTTTGGCCGTCAGTTTGGCGCCCGACAGAGTTACGGTGCTTTCGTCCGAGAAGTCGTGCAGCAGGTTGCCGATCACATAGATTTTTTGCGCGCTGGCATCGTCACTGCCTTTCGAGACAAACTCGTAGGCAAGCCCGATCCGCCCCATAACCCGATCCGTACCGGCAATATCGACCGAGTTCGCTTGGCTGTCCGTAAAGCGCGCGCCGCTCAGATGCGCAAAGGTGATCTGCGCCTGAGGCACCAACGCGCTCGTCTCGCTCAGGCGGTAGCGATGACCGATCTCGGCGCTTACCGCCATCTCGGTCATGCCGATATCACGGGCCAAAGACCCTTGGGCAGCCGTTTCGAAATCAGCCGAGATACGGTTCACCTGTGCTTGCAGATCCAGATAGCTGCCCTGATCGCCATACCACGTCGCCGTCGCGCCAAGGCCATAGGATCGGGCGTCAATTGCACCCCGACCCATGCCGTTGACCGTATCAACCGAGGCCTGCCCGGACTGGGCCGTGACGCCGATCACCCATTCACCGCGTGCGGTGTCGATCCGGCCCAGCGTCAGACCCGCCTGCATCGACCAGCTGCTTGCCTCATAGCTCGCACCCGAAGTGCTTTGGTCCGGCGTCGTGCTGGCACGGTCGCCCGCGAATCGGACCCAGCTCAGGCGGTCGCCATCGTCGCTCCAGCCGCCGATCACACTGTCGCCGATACGGCTCTCCAGTCTTGGCATGTTTGCCAGAGCACCCAAGAGCGCGTTGGGAGCGGATTCATAAAGCGCACCCATCGCACTGATGACCGGAACTGCACCACCACCGCCCCCGGGTGTTGGCACAAACTTCAGGACTGAACGAAGATACCAGCTTTGATCTGCCGCATTGGCCGGATCGCTGAAAGACAGCCCATAGACGTAGGCCCCGGCTTCCAGCGGGGCGCTGTTGCCAAGCGAGAAGGCCGTCGCGGACGAAGTCCCATCGACCTGCACCAGCTTGATGCCCTGCGCGGTCTGCGCACCAGCGCCACCAAGCGCCTGTACATACAACAGCGTCGTCCCGGAGACATTGCCAAACACATGAAGGAAGTCGGTCGCCGAACCGTCGCCACCCAGCGACGTATCAAAATGCAGCGCACCCCCGGCTCCGACATAATCGCCGCCAACGGTGATCTGGTCACCCGCCGCGCCGT
>JBATMT010000315.1:0-4555 GCA_049289975.1 Paracoccaceae bacterium
CCTTTGGATGTACCGCGCGCTCGACGAAATGGAGTACGAGATGAAACTGTTCAAACTCAATCGGCACTTCTGGATCAAGGAAGATGGTGCCGTGACCGTGGATTGGGTCGTGCTGACGGCCGCCATATGCGGCCTGGGCGTCGCGGTAATGTCGACGTTGCGCGGCAACATGGGGACGGTCGGATCGAAGATTTCCGATCACCTGAATAGCGCAACGATCAAGACGACGTTCGACTGACCCCTGCCTCGCCAAGGGCAGAACCGGCCGACCCAAAACAGGCGCCCCTCGCGGGCGCTTGCATTTTTTCTCAAATCCGATGATTTCCCCCATCACCGTTTCTTGATTGTGCAAAATTCCATTGCCTTTGCCAGCTTTGACCACGATTTTGCCGCAAACACGCGGGATATAGCAAAATAGCAGAATTATCGGTCGCTCTCCCTTGGGGCAGCGGCCTTGGGGATTGTTAGGAAAGGACGCGCCATGCGTATGGTTTTTGGTCTGGTACTCGTCATTGGTCTCGGGCTGGCGGGCTTTGCCGTCTACATGGCACAGGGCTTCATTGCGAAAACCCAGTCTGAAAGAGACGCCCTGCTTGCAGCACAAGCGAACGCGCCGCAGCTCGTGGACGTTGTCGTTGCCAAGAAGGCGATGAAATACGGCGAGCGGTTCACCCGTGACGATCTGGATATTGTGAAATGGCAGGCCGACAAGGTTCCGGAAGGCACCTTCAACGCGATCTTCGCGCCGCAGGGCGGCGATCCGGCGATCATCCCGGTCTTCTTTGAGGGTGAAACCCGCCCCCGTGCCGTGCTACGCAGCCTGGAAATCAATGAACCGATCATTGCCAAGAAGATCACCGATCCGGGGGTAGACGCGGGTATCACCGCAAACCTGACCCCTGGCATGCGCGCTCTTGCAATCAACGTCGATGTGTCGACCGGCGTGTCAGGTTTCCTGCGCCCGAATGATCGCGTCGATGTCTATTGGAGCGGCAACGCAAACGGCCGCGAGGTTACCAAGCTGATCCAGGCCGGAGTGCGCCTGATTGCCATCGACCAGAGCGCCGATGCCGACCGCACCGAAGAAACCCAGATCGCCCGGACCGTGACGGTCGAGGCCGGGCCCGAGCAGGTCGCGGGCCTTGCACTTGCGCAGCAATCGGGTCGCCTGACCCTGTCTTTGGTGGGTGCTGGCGATACGACTGACATCGGCGCCATCGAGGTTGACCGAAACGCCCTTCTGGGCATCGCGGACGCCCCGGCCCCAGTTGAAGCCGCTCCCGAAAAGGTCTGCACGATCCGCACCAACAAGGGCGGCGAGGTCGTGGAGACCGTCATACCGTGCACGAACTGAGGCTTCAGCGTCGAAAACATTTTTCAAGACCAGGGCGGCGGACCACTCAATCTGGTGGTCTTCCGCCCTGCCACTCACTACCACTGACTCACTGTTGCGGTGAACCCACATAAGAAACACCCCGCAAACAGCTGATTCTTGCAAAGAATATGAGTTTCGCGCATTCTGCGAGCAATATGGGCAAAAAGACCCACCACAAGCGTGATCCGAGAGGCAGGTCACAATGAGCGTCAAGATTTTACTGACGGCCGGATTGCTGGGCGTTTCGCTCGGCCTGTCCGCCGTTCCCGCAGGTGCCGAGACACTCAAGGTTGTCGAGGGCGGAACTTCCAATATTCTGACGGTTCCGATGAACCGGGCGGTGGTCGTCGAAGCCGATCAACCGTTCGCAGAACTGTCCATCGCCAACCCGGGCATCGCCGACATTTCCACTTTGTCGGACAAATCGATCTACGTCCTCGGCAAGGCGCCGGGGCGAACCACGCTGACCCTTCTTGGTCCGGACGGCAAGCTGATCACGAACGTCGATGTTCAGGTCAGCCTCGACGTTGCCGAATTCAAGGAGCGGCTGAAGCAGATCCTTCCAAACGAACGGATCGAGGTACGGACCGCCAACGACGGTATCGTACTTTCCGGGATCGTCTCCTCCACCGCAGCACTCGACAGCGCGCTTGAGCTGGCCGAGCGTTACGCGCCTCAGCGGGTTTCCAACCTGATGGGTGTCGGTGGCACACAACAGGTCATGCTGAAGGTGCGCTTCGCCGAGATGCAGCGTTCGGTTACCAAGAGCCTCTCGGCGTCGTTTGGGCTTGAAGGCACCGGGTCGAACCCCGTTGCGGTCAAGACCGGCAACATCAACCAGATCAACAATCTGCTCGCCGGCAATCAGGTCACGACGACCAAGACCGGCGCGTTCGGCATTGGCTTCACCGCAGGCAACTTGCAACTTGGCGTGCTGCTGGAAGCCCTGGAAAGCAAGGGTCTGGTCCGCACACTGGCCGAACCGAACCTGACCGCACTTTCGGGTCAGGAAGCCAAGTTCCTCGCTGGTGGCGAATATCCGATCCCGGTCAGCCAGGACAACGGAACGGTCACGATCGAATACAAGGCATTCGGCGTCCAACTCGGCTTCATTCCGCGCGTGGTGGACGGCGACATCATCAACCTTGCGATCTCGGCAGCCGTATCGAGCCTTGACCCAACCATCTCGGTGACTGCGAACGGCCTGAACGTGAACGCCTTCCGTCGCCGTGAAGCGAACACGACCGTCGAAATGCGTGACGGCGAAAGCTTCGCAATCGCAGGTCTGTTGCAAGACGACTTCCGCGATCTCAATGGTCAGGTTCCGTGGCTTGGTGACGTGCCGATCCTTGGAGCGCTGTTCCGCAGCGCCGACTACACGCGCAACCAGTCCGAACTCGTGATCATCGTCACGCCTCATCTGGTCTCGCCAACACGCGGTGAGGCACTTGCCCTGCCAACCGACCGGGTCCGCCCACCGTCAGAAGCTGAACTCTTCCTGTTCGGCAAGACTGCCGCAGGCAGCAAGGCCAAGGGTCCGGCGGCCGAGGTGTCCAAGCAGGACTTCACCGGTTCCTACGGCTATGTGATGGAGTAAGCAGATGAAAAGATCGCTCTCGCTCCTTCTGATCTCCGCAAGCATCGTGGCATTTGCCGGTTGTTCACGGGAAAACAACATCGCCCGGGCGTTCTACACCGAAGCCGGGTCCGAGATCGAAACCAACGATTTCGGCAACTCGACGGCCAGCAACACGGCAATCCAGTCCGGCGAACGCAACTATGCAATCGACCTGACCCGCCGTTTTGGCTCAGACGTCCAGAACACCGTGAACTTCGCGTTCAACAGTTCACAACTGGACGCCCAGGCTCAAGCGGCACTGCGCCAGCAAGCCGACTGGATCCGTCAGTTCCCGGAGGTACGCTTCCGGGTCTACGGCCATACCGATCTCGTCGGCTCGGCCGCCTACAACAAATCGCTGGGTCTGCGACGCGCCAAGGCAGTTGTCGCTTTCCTCGCCAGCCAAGGCATCAGCACCTCGCGGCTTGAGGCGGTTGCCTCGTATGGCAAGACCCAGCCTTTGGTCTACACCCAAGGACCCGAGCGCAAGAACCGTCGGACAGTCACCGAAGTGTCGGGCTTTGTCGCCAACAATCCCATGGTGCTGAACGGCAAGTATGCAGCGATCGTCTTCCGCGAATACGTCGCCAGCGCAACGCCTACCCATCCTTTGACTTGGGTTACGGGTACGAGCGGTGGTGGCGGCAGCGGCAGCGGCGGCGGCTGATCGCACAAACGGATCATTGTTTCGTGTGCAGGGCGGTCTTTGGCAACAAAGGCCGCCCTCGCCTTTTGATCGTCCCAACAAATCGCACAATTTCGATCTTTTGGCCCCATTCTTGCCAAGTTTCTCGGGGAGTTTCGAAACTGAAGAGTTGGGTCGGAGTCTGAAGGTTTCGACCGATTTTGAAAGTACGGGCATGACCGCAGGCCGAAGGGCGCGCGGAAGGCCCCGGGGGAAAGATCCCGCGTAAAAAAGGACGTAAGGGAATGAGCAGTTTAGCAGCGTTGCAGCCGGAACCGGCGCCGATTCTGGCGTGCACGATTTCGCGCGATGTGAGCAATTTCGATCTCCTGATCGAGGATATGGAGACAGAGCTTGGCGAAAGCTGGGGTGATCTGACCTTCTCCGATGCCATGCTTTTCCTCAACCAGCCGGACGCGCAATCACTAGAGTTTGTGGCAATTGCAGTCGATAACCACGATGAGAGCGATCTCGCGCGGATTTCCGGTATCATCACCACAGCAAAAGAACGCGGCATCAAGGTCATCTTGATTGCCGACGAGGTAAGCCCAATCGCGCTGCACCAGCTTCTGAAGCTCGGTGCCGATGGCTTCGTCCCCTACCCTTTGCCCGAGAATGCCCTGCACGAGGCGATCGAGCGTTTGCACCAGATTGCCAACGCCGAACTCGTTGATCCGAACGTTCATGCGCCCGCCTTCAAGGGCAAGGGCGACCGTGACGGGGTGATTCTGCCGGTTCACTCCCTTGCGGGCGGTGCCGGTGCCACCACCTTTGCCGTGAACCTCGCCTGGGAACTGGCAACGGTCCAGAAAGAAAATCCGCCGCGCGTCTGCATCCTCGATTTCAACTTCCAGTTCGGCTCGGTCTCGACCTATCT
>JBATMT010000316.1:0-8744 GCA_049289975.1 Paracoccaceae bacterium
CCTGACGGTTGTACTTGCATTTGCTGCGTTCTCGCGGCTGCGCGGGACATGGCTGCGCGCCCTGGCAGGCGCCGTCGTGGTTCTGGCTCTTGCGGGACCGACCTTGCGCACCGAACGCCGCGAGCCGCTCAGTGACATCGTTCTTCTGCTGACAGATCAGTCCGCCAGCCAGAAACTGAACGACCGACCCGACCAGTCGGCATCTGCCGCAAGCCAGATTGAGACATCGCTCAAAGCTCTGCCAAACACCGAGGTCCGCAGGATTTCGGTCGCCGACGCTCCCGAAGATGGTGGCACGCGGGTGATGGATGCACTTGCACGTGCCTTGGCGGAAGAGCCGCGCTCACGCGTGGCGGGTGCAATAATCGTGACCGACGGCCAAATTCATGATGCTGATATCAAGGCAGATATTCCGGCACCGTTGAACGTGTTGCTTACCGGAAATCAGACTGATTGGGATCGTAGGCTACACATCACCAAGGCACCCGCGTTTGGCATCATCGGTGAGCAGACGGCAATAGGCTTGCGTATAGACGAACAGGGCGCCATGCCGCCATCAGAACGCGGGAGAGAGGTTTCCATCGACATTTCGATCGATGGCGGCCCGGTCCAGAACTACCAGATCCCCGTCAATCAGGACATGGAGTTGCCCCTGCAACTGACCCACGCCGGACAGAACGTCGTTCAGTTCACGATCCCTACAAGCGATGGGGAACTTACTGAACGCAACAACATGGCGGCCGTGCAAATCAACGGCGTCCGTGACCGTTTGCGCGTCCTGCTTGTCTCGGGCGAGCCGTACGCGGGAGAGCGAACCTGGCGCAACCTTCTGAAATCCGACAGCGCCGTGGACCTGGTGCACTTCACCATCCTAAGGCCACCGGACAAGGAAGATGGAGTGCCCGTCAACGAACTGTCCCTCATAGCATTCCCCACGCGAGAGCTTTTCGTCGAGAAGATCAACGAGTTCGATCTGATCATCTTCGACAGGTATCCACAGCGGGGAATCCTTCCGTCGGAATATCTCGACAACATCCGGGACTATGTCCTTGGTGGCGGCGCGGTATTGGTCGCCGCTGGGCCAGACTTCGCCTCTGTGGAAAGCCTCTACTACTCGGGCCTGGGAGAAGTCCTCCCTGCGAGCCCGACCACCCGCGTCATCGAAGGCCCGTTCTTGCCCCAACTCAGCGAGATCGGCGCACGCCACCCCGTCACGCAAGGCCTTGAACAACTGTCGCAGCAGGCAAGGCCCACCTTCGACAAGAGCGGACCCCCGTGGGGTCGCTGGCTCCGTTATATCGAGGTGGACAACCCCAAAGGCGAAGTCGTGATGCAAGGCCCAGACAAGCGGCCTTTGCTGATCCTGAATCACGAGGGCGACGGTCGCGTTGCTCTCCTCGCCTCCGATCAGGCATGGCTCTGGAGCCGGGGCTTCGAAGGCGGCGGCCCCCAGCAAGAGCTTTTGCGTCGTCTGGCGCATTGGCTGATGAAGGAGCCGCAACTCGAAGAAGAGGCGCTGACGGCTGACGTGAGCGGCACCGAAGTCACCGTCACCCGGCGCACCATGACCGACAGTGCCCGAACTGCGACCGTCACTGCCCCGGATGGCAGCATCTCGGCTCTACCGCTCCCAAAGGTGCAACCGGGTCTTTATCGCAGCGTTCTGAATGCGCCCGCTATGGGCCTCTATCGGCTCAAGGAAGGCGATCTCGAGCGCGTGTTTGTCGTTGGTCCCGCATCGCCGCGCGAATTCGAAAACGCCGTGGCGACCGCAGATAGTCTTGGTCCGATTGCCTCTTCAACGAACGGCGGAGTGCTAAGACTAGAGACCGGTATCCCCTCGATCCGACAAGTCAGAGAGGGACGCCCTGCCTTTGGTCGTGGCTGGATTGGGATAACCCCGCGGGAAGCCTACCGCACTGTGGATTTGCGCGTGACACCGCTTCTGCCCGCGTGGCTGACATTGGCATCGGTACTCGCGCTGATGCTTTTGGCTTGGATATCGGAAGGTCGCCGTCGCCGCCAAATCGGCTAAGGTGCAGCAGACCAGCTCGCCACATCCGCAAGACTTAGATATTGTGCTCCTTGCGTGTGAACGCGCATGAGAGTTGTCTCACCCGCGTCTTGCCCGGTCATCTCGTAGTAGGGCCGCATGTCGGACACGGTGTCCAGTTCCCAAAGCGGCCTGCCCGTTGCCACCTCGGCTTCGAACAGCCGTCCGCCTACGGTCTCAGCAATCAGCATCCGCGTTCCATCCGCCGAAAATCTGATCGCACCTTGCTGATCGGCAAACAGATCTGCCCCAGGTTGTTCATTCAGCCGCGGAAATGCGGTATGATTTTCTCCGCTCGATGGATCGATGATCAGGACCCGGGAGCCATTTTTCGTGTCCAGCCCTCCAAGGTTGTCAAAGACCGCAAGTTCTCCGTTCGGCAAGACCGAGGGGCTATGTTGTGCCACCATTGGTCCGCTGATGAGCTTCTTGATGTGGCCATCCTGCTGATCCATGACCACAAGCGCCGAGCTGGAGCGCAAGGAAACCAACAGGTCGCCGGCATCGGTACCCGGCATCCGGGCTGCGGCAGCAGCGTTCAAAAGCGCGATACCGTTCACGTGAAATGGGTCGCAGTCATTCCGCACCGAATACTCCAGTCCCTGCATATCCGATACCTGCACGACGTCATCCATCCAGAATCGGTGCAGTTCCTCTCCATTGGGGGAAAGCACTTGCACGCCTTCCTGAAAGACCGCGCCACTTTTGCATTTCGATGGCTCCTTGGTTCTCCCGACCGACTTGTCGCCGGTCACTATGCGGGCAATAGGAGAATAAATGCGTCCGTCAGTGCCGACCTTCGGCCAATGATGGCTGTTGTCGATCCGCACCCACTGAAGCTTTCCCTCCCAGGAAAACTTGGCAATGCCGACCTGATAGGGAAAGAGATTCTTCCCCTGAAATACCACGACCAGACTGCCATCGCCGCCAATGTCGATGCCCTGTACGTTCAGGTTGAGCCGGCTTCGCTTGCCTTTGAAGTGGCTGAAATCCTCATCGCTGAACAACAGGTCGGGGTCGTACTCCCATGAATGAATGACCTTGCCCGTGCGATCCATCACGTACGCCATGCAACCGAAACTCGGGCAAACATCTTGCCTGAAGAAAAAGCCACCCGTGACAAGGATAAGATCATCACTCCCAGAGGATGCAAAGGTCTTGATCGGGTCAACTGATTTGGCGTTGGCAGCGGGTCCAATCACGTTCAGTGGCAGATTCCGGTCGTCGAACTTCCCCCAGGCATCGACACCCGCCAATACATGCTCGATTTGCCTATGCGGAAATACCTTCCAGGTAGATGCCGCAACACCCCACACGAACGCTAGAAAACACAGGCCCGCAGTAAACACGAATCGCGCAATTGATGACATTTGCTGCACTCACCAGAACACAAATACACCCCATCAGCGCGGCGGTGCCAGGCAGCCATCATTAACCATTTGCGAAATCATGACGCAACAACACTTTCCGCGACTTCGATGCAAACTCACGGCGGGAAATGACGTAGATTGTCACGGCGGCCGATACGAACAACGCACCCGCACCCAGAAACCAGCCCATTGACCCCAAGGCGAAGTAAACCGCACTTAGCCCTTGGTTGAAGTTCCGCGCCGCCGAAATGTTGATCTCGGCGGCCTGTTCTGCGCGCGGAAGGGCCGAGGGATCGGTTGGATCGTTTGGCACTGCCGCCATCAGGATTGCGCAATAGCCAAAGAGCCGGTTTGACCAGACGAACTTCAACAGCGCGTTGGTCAGGAAAAGGATGACAAGCAGTATCTTGGCCTGCCAGATCGCAATCGGCACGCTGATATGGGCCAACCCACTAGCAAGTCCTTGCAACTGCTCGGGATTACCAGCCAAGGCAATGCCGCCCCCAATCGCGATCAGACAGGCAGATGCAAAAAAACTCGTCCCCTGACGCAGGCTGTCAACGATGGACGCATCAAAGATACGCACCTCGCGGGCCACAAATTGCCGCATCCACTCACGCCGAAAGTGTCTCATCAACAGGGATACGGACGGTCGGCCGTGCGGAGGATTCTCGACAAGGTAGCCAACCACAAGCCATCCGCCAATCAGAAAGATCAGCGAGGCAATATCCAATCCCGTCAAGGCTGCGAAGATGGTGGGCAGGTTCATTTGTGCTATCCTGCCTTGTCATCTGAAGCTTGCCAATTCAAAACTCGTCCAATGTCACGCGCGCCGAGGTGCCAGAATGGATATGCCTATCCCCACTGCGAAAATTCTGCACCGGAGGCAATCAATCGTTGCGGGCCTTTTGCGCATTCTTCCCGAAGATGCGGTCATTTCTGACCCGACCGAAACCCGTGCCTATGAATGTGACGCGCTGACAGCCTATCGCGCGCAGCCACTGGCGGTGATCTTGCCGCGTTCAACCGCCGAAGTTGCCGCCGCGCTTGCCTATCTTCACCGTGAGGGCGTTCCGGTTGTTGCAAGAGGGGCAGGAACGTCATTGTCGGGTGGAGCACTTCCGACGGAAGATGCTGTACTCCTTGGCCTGGCGCGAATGAACGCCGTGCTCGAAACCGACTACGACAACCGTTTCATCCGCGTGGAAGCGGGGCGCACCAATTTGTCGGTCACAGGAGCTGTCGAGGCAGACGGCTTCTTCTATGCTCCCGACCCATCAAGCCAGCTTGCCTGCGCAATTGGCGGCAACATCGCCATGAACTCTGGCGGCGCGCATTGCCTAAAGTACGGCGTAACCACGAACAATCTTCTCGGCGTGCGACTTGTCACCATGGCGGGCGAGATCATCGATCTGGGCGGGCCGTGGATGGACGCAGGCGGTCTCGATCTTCTGGGCGTGGTGTGCGGCTCGGAAGGTCAACTCGGTATCGTCACAGAAGCCACACTTCGCATCCTGCCCAAGCCGGAAGGAGCGCGCCCTATCCTCGCGGGGTTTGCCTCGAATGAGGTGGCGGGCGCCTGCGTCGCTGACATCATTCGCGCTGGCGTCCTTCCTGTTGCGATCGAGTTCATGGACCGTCCCTGCATCCGAGCTTGCGAAGATTTCGCCCACGCCGGTTATCCCGATTGCGAAGCCCTGCTGATCATCGAAGTCGAGGGGAGCCCATCCGAGATTGATGAACAACTCGCACTCATTATCGATATCGCCCGCAAGCACGATCCCGTGGAACTGCGCGAAAGCCGTTCGGAGGCCGAAAGCGCCCGCATCTGGCTAGGCCGCAAATCGGCATTCGGCGCGATGGGGCAGATCAACGACTACATGTGTCTCGACGGCACGATCCCCGTGTCGGCCCTACCGGAAGTCTTGCGTAAAATCGGCGAGATGAGTCGGTCCTATGGTCTCGGCGTCGCCAACGTCTTCCACGCAGGCGACGGAAACATGCACCCCTTGATCCTTTATGATGCCAACAAGCCTGGCGATCTCGAACTTTGCGAGGCATTCGGTGCCGATATCCTGAGGCTTTGCGTCGAGGTCGGCGGCTGCCTGACCGGCGAACATGGCGTGGGCATCGAAAAGCGCGACTTGATGAACGTGCAGTTCAACGAACCTGACTTGGAAGCACAAATGCGGGTCAAGGACGTCTTTGACCCCCAATGGCTCCTCAACCCCGCAAAGGTCTTTCCTCTCGCCAGCAGCGCTACACGCCGTTTCGTCTCAGCCGGGCAGGCGACATGAGGCCAGCAACCGAAGAAGAACTGGCCGAGATTGTCCGGACTGGGAATGCTCCCCTGCATATCGCTGGCGGTGGCACGCGAGGCACCACGCCGGCACAAGGTGCCTCCAGCCTGTCGACGGCCAAACTTGCCGGGATTACCCTTTATGAACCTGGCGCCTTGACACTGGTGGCCCGCGCCGGAACGCGCTTGTCCGAGATCGAGGCCGAACTGAAGCACCAACGCCAGCGCCTCGCCTTTGAGCCCGCCGATTGGCGTGGCCTGCTCGCCACCACAGGCGAGCCGACCATAGGTGGATTGGTCGCGGCCAACATCTCCGGCTCCCGCCGGGTTCAGGCAGGCGCCGCGCGTGACGCAACACTTGGTGTCAGGTTTGTCGACGGCACAGGCGCCATCGTCAAGAACGGTGGCCGGGTGATGAAGAACGTCACCGGCTACGACCTCGTGAAGCTGATGTCGGGAAGCTGGGGAACGCTCGGCGTACTGACGGAAGTGGCGCTGAAGGTACTGCCGGTACCGGAAACCTCGGCCACTCTGATCACAGGCCCACTCGACGTGGGCGCCGCCGTTGCCGCCATGACAGTGGCGCTCGGCTCCCCGTTCGACGTGACCGGGGCCGCACGATTGCCCGATGGCAGGGCCCTGATCCGGATCGAAGGCTTTGCGACATCGGTCGCCTATCGTGAGGGCCGCTTGGCCAAGCTCCTGTCCCGCTTCGGAACCGCTGATGTCGAGAGGGACCCTCAGCGATCGGAAGCACTCTGGAAAGCGGTGCGTGACGTCGAGCCGTTCCACAACCGCAGTGGCGAGGTCTGGCGCTTGTCAGTCAAACCAAGCGACGCGCCAGCGATAGTGGAGCGTATACAGACTGATGTCCTTCTTGACTGGGGCGGCGGTCTGATTTGGGCGTTGATGCCTGAAGGAACCGATCTGCGCACCTTGGCGGCTCCCTATGCTGGGCACGCTACGCTCGTCCGGTCCAGTCGTACGGCACGACTGCCGCGTTTCGAACCGGAACTTCCCGCAGTTGCCCGCCTGGCCACGGCGCTCCGAGCCCGCTTCGATCCGCGCGGACTGTTCAATCCCGGACTTATGGGCTGATAGATGCAAACGAACTTCACCGAAGAACAACTTCGCGATCCGGCTACGGCCCGCGCCAATGAGATCCTCCGTTCCTGTGTCCATTGCGGATTTTGCACCGCAACCTGTCCAACCTATCAGGTCCTCGGCGACGAACTTGATAGCCCTCGGGGGCGCATCTATCTGATCAAGGACATGCTCGAAAGTGGCAGGCCCGCCGATGCGCGTACCGTCAAGCATGTGGACCGCTGCCTGTCCTGCCTTGCCTGTATGACCACCTGTCCCTCGGGTGTTCACTACATGCACCTTGTCGATCACGCGCGCGCACACATCGAGGCGACCTATAAACGGCCCTGGATGGACCGCCTGCTGCGCTGGACCTTGGCGAAAGTGTTGCCCCATCCCGGCCGATTCCGGTTGGCGCTGCTTGGAGCCAAGATCTCTCAGCATTTTGCCGGACTGCTGCCGGACAAGCGCCTCCGAGCAATGCTCGCAATGACACCTGCGAAGATTCCGCCGGTCAGTCGCAACGACGATCCGCAAGTGTTTCCGGCCAATGGAACACTGCAAATGCGTGTGGCCCTCCTGACCGGTTGCGCGCAAAAAGCTCTCAACACTGATATAAACGACGCAACCATCAGGCTTCTGTGCCGCCTTGGCTGCGAGGTTGTCATTGCCCGCGGTGCAGGCTGCTGCGGCGCTCTGACCCACCACATGGGGCGCAAAGCAGAGGCGCACAGCTTTGCCTCTGCCAACATACAGGCATGGATGGCTGAACGGACCGGGCAGGGCCTCGATGCGGTCGCAATCAACACCTCGGGCTGTGGCACAACGGTGAAGGACTACGGCCACATGTTTCGCAGCACACCATTGGCCGGAGATGCGGCAACCATCGCCGGACTGGCCTGCGACGTCTCGGAATTGCTTGCACGCCTTCAGCCCAATGCCTCGGCACCAGAACCCTTGCGGGTTGCCTATCACGCGGCATGCTCGCTGCAGCACGGTCAAAAGATAAAGTCAGCCCCGAAAGACTTGCTGAAGTCGGCTGGGTTTGAAGTTGTGGAACCCGCCGACAGCCACCTTTGCTGCGGATCGGCTGGAACCTACAACCTGTTGCAACCGGACCTTTCCGCCGAGTTGAAGCGCCGCAAGGTCACCACGCTCGAAGCGAAAAAGCCCGACGTGATTGCCGCCGGAAACATCGGCTGCATGATGCAGATCGCGTCGGGAAGCCGCATTCCCGTCGTCCATACAGTCGAGTTGATTGACTGGGCCACTGGGGGACCCAAGCCTCGCGCGCTCCTGAATGACTAAGCTGGTGAAACGGGCAATGGGGTCATATTCTTGCCACGAGCATAGCCTATCCGGTCGTTCCAAAGCGGAGTTACTTATGCGGGCAATCCTGTTTGTCGCCGGTCTTCTGACCATGGTCAGTGTTGCTTATGCGCAAGATTCCGGCCTTGAACCCCTCCGCACCTCTGACGAAACCCGCGGGTGGGAGGCCGTTGGCCGCGTTGATATAGGCGACGTTGCCTTTTGCACCGGAACGCTGATCACGCCGGAACTCGTGCTGACCGCAGCACATTGCCTTTACGACAAGAACACCCACCGACCCTACGCCACCAACGATTTCAAATTCCTCGCTGGTTGGCGCGAAGGCAGGGCAGTTGCATATCGCGGCGTGAAACGCGCCTTTGCGCATCCCTCCTACCGCTATGACGGGCCGGAATCGATGTACGGCGTACCCTACGACCTCGCACTCCTTGAACTCGATCAGCCAATTCGACTTGCCTCGATTCCCCCCTTTGCAACGGGCAGCGATCCACTCGCAGGGGACAAGGTTGAGGTGGTCTCATACGCCTTTGATCGCTCTGAGGCACCGTCACTCCAAGAGGTGTGCCACGTCCTTGGGCCGCAGCCCGGCATGACCGTATTCTCATGCTCG
>JBATMT010000317.1:0-1927 GCA_049289975.1 Paracoccaceae bacterium
GCGCGGGCCTTTGCGGGCGGCGCCAAGGTGGTTGTCGCCGACGAGCCGGTTTCGGCGCTGGACGTGTCGGTGCAGGCGGCGGTGACGGATCTTCTCATGGAGATCCAGCGCAAGAACAAGACGACGCTTCTGTTCATCAGCCATGACCTGTCGATCGTGCGCTATCTGTCTGACCGGGTGATGGTGATGTATCTGGGCCATGTGGTCGAGCTTGGCACCACCGATCAGGTGTTCAGCCCGCCCTATCACCCCTACACCGAAGCGCTGCTGTCGGCCGTGCCGATTGCCGACACGCATGTGATCAAGAAGCGGATCGTGCTTGAGGGCGACATTCCCTCGGCGATGAACCCGCCGCCGGGATGCCCGTTCCAGACGCGCTGCCGCTGGAAGTCGAAAGTGCCGGGTGGACTGTGCGATACGGTAATGCCGCCGATGCGGATGCTGGCGGGCAATCACCAGATCAAATGCCACCTGTCGGACGAAGAGTTCGCTGACATGGAGCCGGTGATCAAGATGGCGGCAGAATGAACAGACGACCCGACTGCGAGGCCCTGCACAGGGTCTCGCGCGTCACCCCGCGCATGATTTTGCGGGACATGCTGGTTAACGCAGGCTTAAACTTAAGCTTCGCTTAACCAGTTCGGGAGAATCCTTGCACATGAACACGCGCAAGCTTCCCCCCGCCCTTCACCTCGTCTTTTCATGGACGTTCAGCATTGCGACCACCACCGCCTTTCTGGCGGTGGCGATGCTTTTGAGCATGATCCTGACGGTGATTTCCGCTCAGTTGTAGGCGAGCGAGCGGCCGTTGTGGAAGAGATGCACCTTCTTGGGATCGGCCGTCAGCGAGACGGTCGTGTGGCGCAACTTGCTGTGGATGCCGGGCAGTTTGGCGATGACCGGCTGGGCGTCACCCTGACGGGTGAAATACAGAAGCGTCACCTCGCCAAGGGCCTCGGTAATGTCGACCTCGCCGCGATAGATCGCCTCGCCATCGGTGGGCACCATGTCTTCGGGGCGGATGCCGACCTTGACCTTCTGGCCCTTGAGCGCCGCCGGTGAGGCGATGGAGGTGGTGACAGTGCCGCCGGTGTCGAGCCTGACGGTGGTCTGAGCGCCGGTGGCTGTGACTTCGCCCGGCAGAAGGTTCATCGACGGCGAGCCGATGAACTGCGCGACGAACTCGTTTTCCGGCCTTTCGTAAAGGTCGAGCGGCGTGCCGACCTGCGCGATGCCGCCAGCGTTCAGGACGACGATGCGCGAGGCAAGCGTCATGGCTTCGACCTGATCGTGGGTCACGTAGATCATCGTGGAGTCGGGCATCTTCTCCTTGAGTTGCGCGATCTCGATGCGGGTTGCGACGCGCAGGGCGGCGTCGAGGTTCGAGAGCGGTTCATCAAAGAGATAGACCTTGGGGTCGCGCACGATGGCGCGGCCGATGGCGACGCGCTGGCGCTGGCCGCCTGAAAGCGCCTTGGGCAGACGGTCGAGGTATGGGGTCAGTTGCAGGATGCGCGCGGCCTTTTCGATGGCGGCGTCAACCTCGGCCTTGGATTTCTTGGCGATCTTCAGGGCAAAAGCCATGTTGTCGCGCACCGACATGTGCGGATAGAGCGCGTAGGACTGGAACACCATCGCAATGCCGCGCTGCGAGGCGGGCACAAGGTTCATCGGCACATGGTCAATCTCGAGCGTGCCGGCGGTGATGGTTTCCAGACCGGCGATCATGCGCAGAAGCGTGGACTTGCCGCAGCCGGACGGGCCGACGAAAACGATCAGCTCACCTCTCTTGATGTCGAGATTGATGTCCTTGAGGACATGGACTTCGCCATAGCTCTTGGCGACGTTCGTCAGTTTGAGATCGGCCATCGTCCCCCCTTACCTTCCGTTTTGCAAAATCGACACGCCCCACGGACCGAGTCGCACC
>JBATMT010000318.1:0-6694 GCA_049289975.1 Paracoccaceae bacterium
GGGCGTTGGCCAAGGCCCGCGGTCAGGGGCATGTCGCACCGGCGCGCATCGTGCAAGGCTGGTTCATCGAGCCGGTTGCGGAAGCAGAACGGCAGATCTGGATCTGGGGCGCGGGCCATGTCGGGCGCGCCATCGTCGAGGTGCTGCGGCCCTTGCCGGGTGTGAATCTCACGTGGCTCGACACGGATGAAAGCCGGTTCCCCGTTGGTCCAGAGGGCGTTACCCGCATGATTGCGGGCAACCCTGCTGAATTGGTGGGCAGCGCACCGCCAGAGGCCGAGCATCTGGTGCTGACCTTCAGTCACGCTCTTGACCTCGAACTTTGCCACAGGCTTCTGGGGCATGGCTTCAGGTGGCTGGGGCTGATCGGGTCAGAAACCAAGTGGGCGCGGTTCCGGTCACGGCTGGCTGCACTGGGCCATCCGGCCGAGCGTATTGGTCTTATAGATTGCCCCATCGGTCAACCGGGGCTTGGGAAACATCCGCAGGCCATCGCCATCGGCGTGGCAGCGAAATTGTTGGAAAAAACCGGTGCGAGCGATGCCGGAACAAACAGCGCGGGCGAAACGGATGCCCACGGGGAGCGCACGGAATGCAAGGGACAGAGCTACTAAAGATAGAGGGGATCTCGAAGACATATCCGGGGGTCAAGGCCAACGAGAACGTGTCTTTCTCGATCGGGACCGGTGAGGTCCACGCCCTTCTTGGTGAAAACGGCGCTGGCAAGTCCACGCTGGTCAAGATGATCTATGGCCTGATCCGGCCGGACGAAGGGCGCATGACGCTCCGGGGCACCACCTATACACCCGGCGAACCGCGCGAGGCGCGTGCCTCGGGCGTGGCGATGGTGTTCCAGCATTTCAGTCTGTTCGACGCACTGAACGTCGCCGAGAATGTGGCGCTTGGCATGGACAATCCGCCGCCGCAGCGCGAGCTTGCCGCAAAGATCCGCGACGTGTCGCAAGGCTATGGCCTGCCGCTCGATCCGGACCGGCTGGTGGGCGATCTGTCGGCAGGCGAACGGCAGCGGGTCGAGATCATCCGCTGCCTGCTGCAAGACCCCAAACTTCTGATCATGGACGAGCCGACCAGCGTTCTGACCCCGCAAGAGGTCAACATCCTGTTCGGCACGCTGCGGCAACTGTCCAAGGAAGGCACGTCGATCCTCTACATCAGCCACAAGCTCGAGGAAATCCGCGCGCTTTGCGACGAGGCCACAATCCTCAGACGCGGCAAGGTGGTCGCCACATGCACACCGCGCGAAAAGACGGCGCGCGAACTGGCCGAACTGATGGTCGGCGCCGTCCTGACGCCGCCCGAAAAGGCCGAGAAGGCTCCCGGCGAGGTGGCGCTGGAAGTGCGCGGCCTGTCCGTGAAGTCGCTCAACCCGTTTGGCACCAGTCTCAAGGACATCTCCTTCACCGTCCGCAAGGGCGAGGTGCTGGGCATCGGCGGCGTCGCTGGCAACGGTCAGGACGAGCTTTTGCTGGCGCTGTCAGGCGAGGTCCGCTCGGTCCCCGGCGCGGTCAAGATCAAGGGCGACAACTCCGGCCACCTTGGCCCGAACGAACGCCGTCTGGCGGGTCTGGTGACCGGCCCGGAAGAACGTCTCGGCCATGCCGCCGCCCCCGACATGAGCCTTGCCGAAAACGCGCTTCTGTCAGGAGCGCTGCGCAAGGGTCTGACGAAGAAGGGTTTCATCGACTGGCCGTCAGTGAACACATGGGCCGAAAAGATCGTCAGCACCTTTGACGTCCGCACCCCCGGCATCGGCACCGCCGCCCGGGCGCTTTCGGGCGGCAATCTCCAGAAGTTCGTCATCGGCCGCGAGATCATGCAAGACCCCGACGTCATCATCGTCAACCAGCCCACATGGGGCGTTGACGCGGCTGCGGCGGCCTTCATCCGGCAGGCGCTTCTTGACCGCGCCGCCGCCGGCGCCGCCGTCGTGGTGATCAGCCAGGACATCGACGAACTTCTCGAAACCGGCGACCGCTTCGCGGCGCTGAACGAAGGCAGGCTGTCGGACCCTGTTCCGACGAAAGGACTGACAGTGGACCAGATCGGTCTGATGCTGGGCGGCGCGCACGGCATGCATAAGGCAGAGGTGCATCATGCTGAGGCTTGAGAAACGCCCGACCCCGTCGCGGGCCTGGGCCTGGGGGACACCGCTTCTGGCGGTCGCCCTGACGATGATCGCGGGCGGCTTCCTGTTCGCCTTGCTCGACAAGGACCCGATCGTCGCGATACGCACCATCTTCTGGGAGCCGCTCTTTGGCCCCAACGCCAGCTACTTCCGCCCGCAGCTTCTGGTGAAGGCCGGACCACTGATCCTGATTGCCGTCGGCCTCAGCCTCGGCTTCCGCGCTTCGATCTGGAACATCGGCGCCGAGGGCCAGTACATCATCGGCGCGATCTGTGGCGGCGCTGTCGCCCTGTCGGTCTATCCGGCGCAAAGCATCTTCATCTTTCCGGCCATGATCATCGCCGGGGCACTTGGCGGATTTCTCTGGGCCATGATCCCGGCCTTCCTCAAGATCCGCTTCGGCACCAACGAGATTCTCGTCTCGCTGATGCTGGTCTATGTGGCCGAGAACATTCTATCCTACATGGCCTTCGGCCCCCTGAAGAACCCCGAGGGCTTCGGCTTCCCCGGCAGCCGCAACCTCGCCCAGTATCCCAGCGCCCATAACGCCGAACTGATCGCAGGCACCGGCATGCACTGGGGCGTCGTCACCGCCTTTCTGGCCGTGATCGCCGCCTATATCCTGCTCAGCCGCCACATGCTTGGCTTCCAGATCCGCGTCGCGGGTCAGGCTCCGCGCGCCGCCCGCTTTGCAGGCGTCAACCCCAACAAGCTCATTGCCATCTGCATGGGCATCTCCGGCGCCTTGGCCGGCATGGCGGGCCTTTTCGAGGTGTCTGGTCCGGGCGGAGCGATCACCGACAGTTTCAACGTCGGCTACGGCTTCACCGCGATCATCGTGGCCTTCCTCGGGCGTCTCAATCCCATCGGCATCCTGCTCGCGGGGCTGCTGATGGCGCTGACCTACATCGGCGGCGAGGGCGCACAACTCGCGCTTGGCCTGCCACTCGCGGCCATTCAGGCCTTCCAGGGGATGCTTCTGTTCTTCCTACTGGCGCTCGACCTTCTTACCAACTTCCGCATCCGCATCGGGGGGCTGATCTGATGACGATCTACGGCATTGATATCATCGCGCTCATCGCCTCGATGATGGTGGCGGCAACGCCAATCCTTCTGGCCGCAACCGGCGAACTGATCGCCGAGAAATCCGGCGTCCTCAACCTTGGCGTCGAAGGCATGATGATCGTTGGCGCAATCTGCGGCTTTGCCGCTGCCGTCTCCTCGGGCAGCCCGGTTCTGGGCTTCGTCGCGGCAGCCGTCGGCGGCGCGGTCATGGCGCTTCTGTTCGCGGTCCTGACCCAGTATCTCTTGTCCAATCAGGTGGCGACGGGTCTGGCACTGACCATGTTCGGGCTTGGCCTCTCGGCCCTCATTGGCCAAGGCTTTCAAGGTGTGAAACCGCCGATGACCGAAAAGATCAACATGGGTTTCCTCAGTGACCTGCCCATCGTCGGGCCGACGCTCTTTCACCATGACTGGATGGTCTACATGTCGCTCCTTCTTGTGGCGGCAACCTGGGCCTGGCTGAAATACACGCGCGGCGGTCTGGTTCTGCGTGCCGTGGGCGAAAACCATGACGCAGCCCATGCGCTTGGCTACCGGGTCATCCGCGTCCGCATCCTCGCCCTGATGTTCGGCGGCGCACTCGCGGGCCTTGGCGGCGCCTACCTCAGCCTCGTCCGCGTCCCGCAATGGACAGAAGGCATGACCGCCGGTGCAGGCTGGATCGCGCTTGCCATCGTCGTCTTTGCCTCGTGGCGCGCTGAACGGGTTTTGCTGGGTGCCTATCTCTTTGGCGGTGTGACGGTTCTCCAGCTTCGTCTGCAGGCCGCCGAAATCGCCATTCCAGTGCAGGTCTTGTCGATGGCGCCCTATCTGATAACCATTCTTGTGTTGGTCATCATGTCAGCACCGCGCGGCAAGGCAGCCTTGTCTGCACCTGCGGCACTTGGCCGGGTTTTCCACGCCTCCAACTGAGGCACAATCAACAGGGGCGCAGGAAAGCGCCCCGCTAACGGGGAGTAACGATATGAAACGCAGAGAGTTTCTTGCCACAACGGCAGTTGCTGGCACGGCGCTCGGACTGGGCTTTGGCCGCGCGGCCTTTGCTCAGGACCCGCTGAAGGTGGGCTTCATCTATGTGGGTGTGCCGGGCGACGGCGGCTGGACTTACCAGCACGATCAAGCCCGTCAAGAGATGGAAAAGCACTTTGAAGGCAAGGTTGCCACCACCTTCGTCGAAAACGTGCCGGAAGGCGCCGATGCCGAACGTGCGATCACCCAGCTTGCCCTCGCCGGCAACCAGATGATCTTCACCACCTCGTTCGGCTTCATGGATGCAACGCTCAACGTCGCGGCCAAGATGCCCGACGTGAAGTTCGAGCATGCCACCGGCTACAAGCTTCTGCCGAACCTCTCGACCTATGACGCGCGCTTCTACGAAGGCCGCGCCGTGATCGGCACCATCGCGGGCCGCATGACCAAGTCCAACAAGATCGGCTACATCGCATCGTTCCCGATCCCGGAAGTCATTCAGGGCATCAACTCGGCCTTCATCCACGCCCGCAAGGTCAACCCGAACGCCGAGATGAAGGTGGTCTGGGTCTACACCTGGTTCGACCCGGCGAAAGAGGCCGACGCAGCCTCGGCCCTGATCGCAGAAGGCGTCGACGTGCTGATGCAGCACACCGACTCGACCGCGGCCATGGCCAAGGCGCAAGAAGCGGGCATCGTTGCCTTCGGACAGGCGTCCGACATGGCGCAGTTTGCACCCAAGCCGCGCATCTCGGCGATCATCGACAACTGGGGCCCCTACTACATCGAGCGCGTTCAGGCGATGCTTGATGGCAAGTGGGAGTCGAAGGCAAGCTGGACCGGCATTGGCGAAGGCACAGTGAAGATCGGCGAAATCAGCGCCGATGTGCCGGAAGACGTCAAGGCCGAGGCTCTGGCTCTGGCCGACAAGATCGGCAAGAAGGAATACCACCCCTTCACCGGCCCGCTGAAGAAGCAGGACGGCTCCGAATGGCTGGCTGACGGTCAGGTCGCCGACGATGGAACGCTCTCGGGCCTGAACTTCTTCGTCGAAGGCATCACCGCCGAATATCCGAAGTAAGCGGCCTCAACGGCTAACGGAAAGGCCCCGCCAGCGCGGGGCCTTTTGCTTTGAGAGGGGACGGATGCGTCAGGTTGTCGATGGCTAAAGTTTTACCAAAGTCAGCTTTGGAAAAGCTAAGATTTCCCTAAGGGATTTTTTCAAGCCGTTGAAATTATTGGAAACGAGCAAGTGTACCACTGTGGTACGCCCCTTTCGCCCAATCAGGCACCCTTGCAGGACGCCCCCCCGGATCAGGTCTCGTAGGCCACATCCTTGTGGATGATCACGTCGCACTCCGGATGGGCATCAATGATCTTGCGCCGCAATCCCGCCCCGATGGCATGGGCCTCGCGCAGCGACTGATCGCCATCCAGTTCGATATGCAGGTTCACGAAAACCCGGCTGCCCGCCGTGCGGGTCTTCAGATCGTGAAAGCCATGCACGCCCGGCCAGTTCCCGGCCAGCTTGGCGATGTCTCCGATCAACGCCGGATCGGCCCGCCGATCCATGAGCGAGTCCCAAGCGCCCTTGCCGATCCTCCACGCTCCGAACGCCAGCATGCAAGCCGCCGCCAACGCCACGATCGAGTCGATCTGTCCGATCCCAAACGCCCGCGACATCCACAGCGCCGCGATAGCCCCCAGACTGGGCAACAGGTCCGACATGTAGTGAAGCGAATCCGCCGCCACCACCTTGCTCCCGGTCTGCCGCGTGACCCGCCGCTGCCACAGGACAAGACAAATGGTCAGCAGGATCGACACGACCATGACAATGATCCCGCGCCCCTCCGCCGCCAGTTTCTGCGGCGCGTCCGAAAGCAGACGATGGACCGCCGCCCAGCCGATCACCACGGACGAGATCATGATGAAGATGGATTGCCCCAGCGCCGCCAGATCTTCGACCGAAGTATGCCCGAACGCATGATCCTCATCCGCCGGCCGCGCCGCATAGATGATCGCAACCAGCCCGAACAGCGACATCGTCATGTCCAGCGCGCTATCCGTGAGCGAGGCCGCAACGGAAAGCGCCTGCGTCGACCCAAGCGCCCAAAGCTTCAGACAGACGAGAACAAACGCCACGCTGACGGAGGCCACCCCTGCCGAGAAATTGAGGTGGGTGCCGCGTTCCGCCATGTCAGCCTCCTGATCGGCCCCTTGCGGACCAACGCCAGATTCGCCGGACCGTTCCGGCGGACCGCCTTGCTAGTCCCTGAGTTCCTCGGGATCAACGCCCCAGATGCGCTTTTTCTCGACCCAACCGTCTTCACCGCCCGTTTCGATCTCGCACCAGTCGCGCTTGCAGGCACCCAGCTTGCCGATCACACCCTCGTCCGCGATGGCAACGACCTGCGCACGCTCGTCCGCACTTGCCTTCAGCTCGGTCTGGGCCTCGGTGACCAGAACGGTGCGAACGCCCGACAGAAGGCTGTAGTGGATCCAGCCCCCCTGCCC
>JBATMT010000319.1:0-7136 GCA_049289975.1 Paracoccaceae bacterium
CCTCACCGGCAGGATCGACTGCCTTGCGCAGGGCATCGGGAAGTTTCGCTGCATCCGGTACGCCGGCGATTGCAATCGCCAGACCAACCAACGCACCCGCATCATAGGAGCGATCTGCCGCAGGAGCCGCCGGATCAATCCCCGAAAACTCCTTGTAATTGGCATTGAAGTACTCGGTTGACGCGGTCGGGCTCGTCCCGGATGAGGTTCCAAAGGCGTTACCCAGGTATTCCTTGCCGACGGCATTGATGAAGTCATCGCTGTTCATGCCGTCGTTTAGGAGGAACTTCTGGACCCCACCTTGTGACACCCATGTCCGCGCGACGGTTGCGCCGTCAACCGGGTCCGAAATCAGATAAAGCGCGTCCGGCGTCCCCGCCATCGCCGCCGTGACTTCGGAAGCATAGCTTGACTGTTTGGCATTGTAAGGCGTGACGGAAACCACCTCACCGCCAAGCGCGGTATAGGGACCGGTGAATTCCTTCACGAGATTGACGCCAAAGTCGTTGTTCTGGTGGATGATGGCGATCTTCTTCATGCCGTTGTCGATGGCGAATTTTGCCGCAGCTACACCTTGCAGCGCGTCAGACGTGATGGTGCGGAAGAACACGCCATTGGTTTTGCCCTCACGGCCAAGCTCGGTCAGCGTCGGAGAAGACGAGGCTGGCGAAACCTGAAGCACCTTCGCGGGGCCAGTGACAGAAGTCAGGATCGGGATCGACATCGGGCTGATGATGCCGCCGATGATGGCCGGCACCTTGCCGACTTGCACCAGTTGCGTCGCCGCGTCTACCGCCACGTTGGCTTGGGTCTGGCTGTCCCGCGTATCCGTTTTCAGCGTACATCCGGCCACGCCACCAGCATCGTTCAGGTCGCGGAAGGCCATTTCGACCGACTTGGCGCCTGCCTGACCATACTCGCCCGCAGGCCCGGTCAGTTCAAGCACCAGCCCCACGGTGATATCGCAGGCAAAAGAGGCTCCGGGCAGAATTGTCAGTGCGGCCACGGTCGCAAGCAGGTGTTTCTTCATCATAGTCCTCGCTGTGTGTTGGGTCGGGCCCTTGGTTATTGGTCCAACGGGCTGGGCCTGCCCGCTGGATGTCTCATGCACGTCAGGAAGTCGCATTCAGGTTGTATTTGATGATGCTGCCGTGGCGGCCGTGCCGATCACGCTCCAGCGTATATGTGTCGCCGTCAGGTACGTGGCCCTGCGCCTGCACAGCTGCGATCTCATCGTGATCCGCTTCGCTCAAGTTTAACTCGGAAACTGCAACATTTCGTGCCAGATGGTCGCGGTTTCGTGCGCCCACAATAACCGCCGCTACGCCCGGCCGATTCAGCATGGCCGCGCTTGCGACAGTGGCAATGTCAGACCCATGCCGGTCGGCAATCCGCCTCAAAGTCGCCAACAACAGCTGAAACAGTTCCCAGCCGCCAAAATCGTCGATGATCAGTTTATACTTTGTCAACGACCGGTTTTCGAGCGGGTGTTGCGGCTCTGTCTTCCCTAACCACCGATCCCCAAGAAAGCCGCCCGCGACTGTGCCATAGCACAAGATCCACATGCCGTTTTCTTGCGCCGCTTTGGCCAGTAAGCGCCCGGGGCGCGCATCCAGAAGGCTGTATTGCACCTGCATCGACAGAAGCGGCACTCCGGATCGGATAATTTCCATCGTCCGTGCGGTGTCGAAGTTCGTGCCTCCAACGTGATCGACTTTACCCTCGGCTCGCATCTCGTCCAGCCAACCGATGGCATCCAGATAACGGGGCACCTCATAGTCCCACCAATGGAATTGCACGAGGTCGAGCCGCTCCATTCTCAACCGTTTGAGCGAAGTTTCAACAATACCTCGCACATAGTTACGATCCACCGTTGCAAGACGTGCCAGATCCGGCACAAGCTTGGTGTGCACCTTGATCTTGGCCAGAGCGTCTGCCCCGAAACGGTCCGCATATTCATGGCGGAAGGCCCCGATAAGCTCCTCCACGCCCGTATAGATGTCCGCACAGTCAAAGGTTGTAATACCAGCTTGGGCAAAGGCAATCATGTCCTCAACCGTTGACTTGCGGTCCACTTCTCCGTGCCCGCCAGCGAGCTGCCACCCCCCTCGGATCACTTGCGAAATCGTGTAACCGGGACGTAATTCCAGACGGGAAACGGTCATTTTTCTTCCTGCGGCAATGGAACGGCGGTGGTGTCGGCATGGCTGAAACTGCGCTTGCCGATCCGGGTGATGCGCAAGCGCGATGGACAGTTGGGATCAGGGCAGGCCACCTCGGCGTCAGAGGTCATCCAGTCATGCGGGTGGGTCATGCGCTGCTTTGCTGGCAAAAGCGGCAAGATCGCAGACAGCGAATAGATAGAGAAACTCTGCCCAGAAGGCATGTGCAACTGCTCGCCCTTCAGTTCAAACCAATCGCCCGGAGTGCCGCAGTAAATCTTTGCACCGGGTGGGGCGACGATCTCGACCCTAAGGTCGTAGAGTTCGAAACTGTCATCCATCATACGATCCCTTCAAATGTGATGTCGCACGCGCCCGACCGCCGGATGCGCCCGCAGGCGTCGGCTAAGGCTGCCCTGTCTTGTGGCCGCACCTGCGCCACAACCGATCCTGCGAGCCAACCGATCGGAAACAGCATTCGCGCGCCGGGGCCGTAGAAAAGCCCGATGTCGAAGATCGGATCGGGATTGCCACCCCACATCCGAGGCGGAACATAGGCCAGAACTACATCACCAGGCTGAGGGTGCAGGGTTGCATTCTCGGGCGGCAAAGCGTGTGTCCAGTCTGCACCTGTCAGGTGGGAAGCCGGGATCGGGCAGGAGATTTCCGGCCCGGTCCACATGGCATGAAGCCCCGGTACGACACGCGGCGTTTCCAGATAGCGTTGCAAGAAATCCGTGTTATCTGGCGCCTTTGCAGGCAGCAGTTCCGCGACAACATCAAGTCCGGATGCCGATGAATGGATGCGCAGGGATTTCATGCAGCGCCCTCCTTGCTGAGTTTGTCTCGGAGATAGGCGAACGGGCGGCTGATATCGCCGATCAGGGCTTCGCGAGCGGCTTTGCCGTTTCCAGCTTCAAGCGCCGCAACGATCGCATGGTGATACCGCGCGGAATCGTGTGCGCCTGCTTCCGAGAACGCATAGATCGCCGCCCGTGTGAACGGGCCAGACTGAAGCCACAGGCTTTCGATCATCGGCAAAAGCACCGCCGATCCACAGGCCCGGTAAATCTCGAAATGAAAATCGTGATTGAGTTTCACTTCCAGGTCGACCGTCCCGGGATTGCCACTCAGGCGCATTTCTTCCCAGTCGGCCATGATCGCACGGATACTCGCCAAAAGGCGGGGAGTCATTCGTGACGCCGCCATTTCGATGGCTTCACCTTCGATAAGCATGCGCGCGCGCAGAAGGTCCTCTATCCGCTCCGGCGTCACATGCGGCACCCGGATCGACCGGTTAGGTAATGCCTCCAGCGCCTGCTCGGTGATCAGCCGACCCAGTGCCTCGCGCACTGGCATCGTTGATGTCATCAGCGCGTCGGCCAACTGGCGGATGGTAAGGACCTGTCCGGGCGCGAACAGTCCGCCGATGAGTGCGCGGCGCAATTCTGTATAGACCCGGTCTTGCACCGTATCACGCCCGACCGGCGCGAGAGTGGCTCCAGTTTCCGCCAGACCTGTCATTCAGACCCTCTCGTCGAATCATCTTGCTTCACTGATTAGACGCTTCTACTGTGATCAAAGCAAGTGTGATCACAGATCAAACATCAGAGGGTGCAAATGGCTCCGACGGTTTTGGAGACACGCGATCTGACCAAGCGGTACGGGGGTGTCGCTGCCGTAAGCGGGATGTCCATTTCCGTAAGGCAGGGCGAAGTGCTGGGGCTGATCGGCCCGAATGGCGCGGGCAAAACTACAATGTTCGACCTGCTCGCCGGTTCGGTCACGCCGACATCAGGTGCTATCAGTTTGATGGGGCGAGACATTACCCGCGAGCCAGCACACCAGCGCCTCGCAGGTGGCATGGCGCGGACCTTTCAAATACCGCGTCCGTTTCCTGAACTCTCTCTTGTCGAAAACATGCTGATTGCGCGTCAGGGTCAGACGGGTGAACGGTTCTGGGCCAACTTCACAACACCTGGTCGCGTCGCAACCGAGGAGAGGGAGGCGCGCGAAAAGGCACTCGGCCTTCTGGACCTTGTGGCGCTCCGCCGCCTTGCAGAAGAGCCCGCCCGCGTACTTTCGGGCGGACAGCGCAAACTGCTCGAACTTGCGCGCGTCATGATGGCCGACCCCAAGGTGATCTTGCTCGATGAGCCTGCGGCAGGTGTGAACCCCGCGCTGCTCGAGGTGCTGATCGCCCGAATCCAGCAGATCAACGAGTCGGGAGTAACCTTCGTCTTGATCGAGCATAATATCGACATGGTCTCGCGCCTGTGCAACCGCATCATCGTAATGGCGCAGGGCTCGTTGCTGTTCGAAGGCACACCAGATGAGGTTTCGCGCGATTCCCGCGTCATAGAGGCCTATCTCGGGGGGGCGGCAGCATGACAGCAATCTTGCAGGTCAAAGAGTTGGTCGCCGGTTACGAACCCGGTCTTTCTATCGTCAAGGGTGCCTCGATCCACGCAAACGAGGCCGAGATTGTCGTAATCCTCGGCCCAAATGGCGCCGGAAAATCAAGTCTGATCAAGTCTATAGCGGGCCTTGTTCCTGTCACTGGAGGGCAGGTCCTTCTAGATGGTCGGGACATCACTTCTGTACCGGCTCATCTGAAGATACGTCAGGGCCTCGCCTTCGTTCCCCAAACCGAAAACATATTCCCGTTGATGACGGTCGAGGAAAATCTGCGCGTGGCGGGCGGCGTATTGCCCCGCGCTGACGTTTCCCCGCGCATCGACGAGATGTTCGGAATGTTTCCTGACCTTTCCCGACAGCGCGCCTTGATGGCGGGCAGCCTGTCAGGTGGCCAGCGCCAGATGCTTGCAGTCGCCCGCGCGCTTATCGTTCATCCGCGGGTCTTGATGCTTGACGAACCGTCTGCGGGCCTATCGCCGAAACTCGTCGAGCAGGTTTTCGGCCGCCTCTCAGAGATCCGCCGTGCCGGTCTGACCATTGTCCTTGTCGAACAAAACGCACGCGCAGCTCTGGCAATTGGCGACCGCGCCTATGTTCTGGTCGAAGGGCGCGAGGCTCATGAAGGGCCTGCCGCGACACTATGGGACGATCCGATCATCGCCGAACTCTACCTCGGCCATCGTAAGGAGGCATCATGAGCCTGCAGTTCCTTCTAGATGGGCTGATCGCAGGCTCGATGATCGGGCTGGGCGCGATTGGCGTCACTCTGACCTATTCGATCCTACGCTTCTCCAATTTCGCACATGGTGACTTCATGGCGTGGGGGGCCTATGCCGCGCTGGCCGTTCTTGGTGCGATAGGCACTGTCGCTCCTATAGCGCCACTGTCCTTTGGCTTGCCTCTGCTTCTTGCCTTGGTCGTGGCGATGGGCTTCACCGCGCTTCTGGCTCTGGCGCTAGACTGGGCGCTGTTTGCGAGACTGCGGGCGCGCGGACAGTCTATCATCGTTGTCATGGCATCGTTCGGTGCGTCGATGGCGCTCCGCAGCCTCCTCGAATTCCTTTTTACCTCTAGCCCGGTCTACTATTCTCGAGCCATCCAGATCGCCATGCCGGTAGGCCTCGGCATCCGTATCACCGCCGACCAGATCGCACTCTTGATCCTTACGCTGATCCTCGTCACCGGCATGCATCTCTTCATGACCCGCAGCCAACGTGGCCGCGAAATGCGCGCCTACAGCCAGAACCCGGCGCTTGCCCGCGTCGTCGGCATCAATGTCGCCTCGGTTGTCCGCGCCACCTGGATCATCGGCGCAGCGCTTGCCTGCGCATCGGGCGTCATGGTTGGCGTGCTGGTCCAGGTCCGCCCGCTTATGGGCTTGGATCTGCTGCTGCCGATCTTTGCAGCAGCCATCCTTGGCGGTATCGGCTCGGTCCCCGGGGCGGTGCTTGGCGGTCTGATCATCGGCCTGTCCGAAGCTGCCGCCGTGCAGTTCGTCGGTGCCGAATGGCGCGCGGCTGTCGCCTTCGTGATCTTGATGGGTGTTTTGCTTGTGCGCCCGATGGGACTTTTTGGAGTTGCCGAAAGATGATCGACCTTCTGGGATACGGCGCATTCTTTATGTCGACCGCGTTGATCTTTTCGCTGATCACACTGGGACTTAACCTGCAATGGGGCCTGACCGGGCTGTTCAATGTGGGCATAGCAGGGTTCGTCGCCATTGGCGCCTATAGTTCCGCCATCCTCACCACACCCGAGGCTGCTGACCGGGTAGGCGGCTTTGACTGGCCCATCCTTCTGGGCTGGCTCGCTGCTGCCGCCATCACCGCACTTGCTGCGGCCTTCACCGGGTATGCAACACTCAGGCTCAAGTCCGACTATCTGGCTATAACCACATTCGGTGTCGCGGTTGTAGTGCAGTTGGTGGCACTCAACGCCCAAGGTCTTACCGGTGGGCCATTTGGCGTTGCGTTCATTCCGCGGCCATTTTCCAGCGTTCAGGCTCAGCCGGTCCTGTTCAACTTGCTCAACCTCGCAGTCATCGTTGCTGTCACGCTGGCGGTCTATCTCGCACTTGAGCGTCTGTCGCGCAGCCCGTGGGGCAGGGTGCTGCGCGCCTTGCGCGAAGATGAACGCGCAGCAATTGCACTGGGCAAGAGCGCACAGTCCTACCGCATCCAGGCATTCGCTGTCGGCGGCGCAGTCATGGGTTTGGCCGGAGCGGTTCAGGCCCACTTCATCGGTTTCATTGCGCCCGACAACTACCTGCCAACGCTGACATTTCAGGTGTGGGCGATGTTAATGGTGGGCGGGTCTGGCTCGAACCGTGGCGCGGTCCTCGGCTCGATCATCGTCTGGGCAATCTGGGTCGGCGCCGGCGCCTTTTCGTCGGCCGTTGTCCCAGGCGACTGGCAGGCACGTGCGGCATCCCTGCAAATCGTCGCCATCGGCGTGATGCTGTGCCTAATCCTTCTGTGGCGGCCCCAGGGGTTCTTCACCTTACGCCGCCGCACCACCAAATGACGACAGACCCGGCAACGCTCTGGCATGCAACTG
>JBATMT010000320.1:0-2549 GCA_049289975.1 Paracoccaceae bacterium
GCTGGCCAGGCGCTCGTGCCCCGTCTGGCGATACTCGCCGACGAGAACGACGCGCAGTTCTTTGGCGCTCTTACGCCAGACGAACACCGGCAGCTTGCGCAGCTTCTGAGAAAGATAGCCCACGAACGTGAACTGACGGACGTTCCTATCGACTGATGCCGATCCAAACGACCCACACTCAAATTGAGAAAGGAACGCGCCATGGAAGCGCAACTCGCTAGTATCGCCCAAAACTGCCTGAACGCTGCCTACGACAAGACAATGGCCTTTCCCGAGATCGTCGGGAATCTGATTAAATCCGGATTTGAGGGTTATGTTGTCGACTACCGTCGTAACACGACCACCTACTTCCTCCCTGATGGGGACAGTGTCGTGCTGGATAATCGACCGTCGGACGAGCCCGTTGCCGCAAGTTTCGATCAGCCCGGAGTCGCTGCCCAGATAAAATGGGCGCAGGCCAATCCTCAAGAGTATTCCTATGCGGCGTTCTGCAAGAACGTGAAAGCGCTCGGCTGCGCAGGATACATCGTTTCATTCCTGGGCAGGCGCGTTCTCTATTTCGGTCGCACTGCAGACATTCACGTCGAACATTTCCCGCAATAGACACAAGGAGTCATCGAGCACTGACAGCCGGCCGGCGACGTCTGCCGATCATAAAGGCAAAACAGATTACATGGCGGTGCCCAGTTTCATCTCGTCCGGCGCGCCATACCTCTCACCTTCAAGATTCACACTCGGTTCCATGTGGCCAGTTTTTGCGGTTCACAGGGAACTTGCAAAGCGCAGCCGCGTTTTGCCTGTAGTGACGGAGCCAGAGGGCGGGATGCGCGGGACCTTGGAAAAGCAAAAAGCACCCCTCGGGGTGCCTCTTGGATCGCAATGCGCGATGGGTCTCTCAGCCGCCCCAGGTGCGGACCGGGCCACAATCCATGTGGACGAAATTGGAGCGGGAGTATTTGCCGACACCGCCGGCGTCGCAGGCCATTGCGGCGCGGTAGATCTGGCTGACGGAGCGAGAGCGGAGCCGAAGGTCGGCTGCCTGGCCCTGAATGTGAAGCGAGTTGCGGGCGACGCCGCGGGTGGTTTCACGCAGCATAGCGTTGGTTTTCTTGGTGCGGTAGCCGGACAGGAGCATGAAGGGCTCGTCGACATCAAGCAGGCTGTGAGCTGCGGCCGCGATGTCGATTGTGCGGGGGTCCATGTCGCGGACGGAGTCAAAACGCCAGTCGCGCATGAAGTAGTTAATTTCGTTAAGGGCTTCGGGGATATACTCGCCTTCGATCCAGTAGATCGTATTGATGCTTTCGCCCGTGCGGCCTGAGTACATCTTGATCCGGCGAACATCCCCGGCGCCGCGAAGGAAACTGAAAGCGTTGGAGCAGGTAGGAGCAGCAGCTATGGTTGTCGCAGCAAAAACAGAAAGAATTCCGCGCCGGCTGAAACCGATTCCGCTCGATGATGACATGATCGTTCTGTCCCGTGATTTGCCGCTTTTTGCGACTATTCCTGCCACTTATCCCCAAGTGCAAAGCGGTTATGCCACATGACGATTCGTTCGCCAACCCGGCAATTGTCCACCTTTTGGAAATCCAAGGGGTTTCGGCAATTTCTTGCTGAGTTCACAGGCCCGTGAAAGCGATGCTCGGCTTAGTGGCCCAAAAGCCCCAGAACGCGACATTTTGTGCATTGCGGGCCGATTCGGCCTTGGCCTTACAGGGGGAAACGCGGAAACCTGCTCCGGCTTCATGATGAAAAAAAATTTGGGTGTCTAAATGCTTTTGACGGTCTCGCGCCGCAGCAAGACTCAGTGGCCAATGCAATCTGCATCGATGCTTGCTGGCGTGGCATTCAGTGCGCTCGTTTCGTTCGGTTGCGTTGCCCCGTCGTGGGCCGCATCGACAGAGACATTCAGCATGACCGTGGCGGAGGCTTCGGCAGACGATCAGGCCGTTTCAGCCTTCTATCAATCGCGTGCCTACGAACCTCTGTGGACAGGTGCCGAAGACGCGGCCCGGCGCGCGGCGTTCTTTCAGGCGCTTGACCATGTCGAGGACCACGGGCTGCCCGCGTCGCGCTACGATGCCGCAGGCCTGAGAACCGCGTTCGCGGCCGTGCAGTCCGAGCATCAGCGGGCCAAGCTCGAGGTAGCGGTTACCAAGGCTTTCTTGACCTATGCCCGCGACGTTCAGACAGGGTTCCTGATCCCGTCGAAAGTTGATGCAGGGATTGTGCGCGAAGTGCCGGTGCGTGAGCCGCGGGCGATGCTTGACCAGTTTGCTGTTGCCGATCCTGCGGCCTTTCTTGCGTCGCTGCCGCCAGCGACTGCACAGTACGCGGCTCTGCAAAAGGCACGGCTGGATCTGGTGACGGCCATTGCGAACGGAGGCTGGGGTGCGCCGGTTCCAGCGTCTCGGCTTGAGCCAGGAGACGAGGGTGGCGCTGTTGTTGCGCTGCGCGACCGGCTTGTCGCCGAGCGTTACATGGCGCCGTCGGTTACGCGGACGTTTGATGGCGACATGCAGCGCGCCGTACAACTGTTCCAGATGGAC
>JBATMT010000321.1:0-19609 GCA_049289975.1 Paracoccaceae bacterium
CTGGAACGCACTGTGGAAGGTGGCGGGCAAGGATCGCAACGGCAACGCGACCAAGGGCGACGTGGTGGCGATGGACGCCCACAACAACCTGATCCGCGCCGAGACGCGGACTGTATGCGCGCTGGGCGTCGACAACCTTGCCATTGTCGAGACCGCCGATGCGGTGATGGTGACGACGCGCGAAAAGGCGCAGGATGTCAAAGGGTTGGTAGATGCGCTCAAGGCATCTGGTCGCCCGGTCGCGACAGAACATCTGCGGAGCTATCGGCCCTGGGGCTGGTATCAGACGATGGATCTGGGCGAGCGGTTCCGCGTAAAACGGATCGTGGTGAAGCCAGGGGCGAAGCTGTCGCTGCAACGCCATCACCATCGCTCGGAACATTGGGTGGTGGTGCGTGGGACGGCGGAAGTTACTGTCGATGCCTCGGTCAAGACGCTACATGAAAACGAAAGCGTCTATATCCCCATCGGCGCGATTCATCGGCTGGCGAACCCCGGAAAGATCCCGGTCGAGATCATCGAGGTGCAGACCGGCACCTACCTTGAGGAAGATGATATCGAGCGGATCGAGGACGAATTCGGCCGCGCTTGAGGTGGTGGTAAGCCTGGGTTAAGTGCCGAAGATGCGCATTCGCGTTTTCGTTTATTGCCAGTGGCTTACCCGGAATCCAAGGTATTCCAGACGTATTCCATACGTATGCCAAACGTATTCCAAACGTATGCCACACCAGCACAAAAAACCCCTTGCAGGGTGCTTCCGCCCGGCTCCGACCGCGCCGTGCGCGTCAGTCGAGTTCGCGCAAGAGGCGGATCGTGGAGCCTTCGGCATTGTTGTAGGGATGCGGGCCGACGCGCATGGCCGAGCGGTTTTGCCATGAGGTCGCAAGTGCTGCGCCGCCCTTGAAAAGGCCAAGCTCGCATTGCGGGTATTTGTAGGCCGAGCCGTCCGTGGTCGACGCCGGGTGGTAGATCTCGAAACAGTCCTCGACCCACTCCCAGGCGTTGCCGATCATATCGTAAAGGCCAAAGCCATTTGGCGGATACAGTCCGACAGGGCCGGGGCGGTGTTCGGTGAAAAGTGTGCTGCATCCAACGCAGGAGGCATTGTTGACGCCGATCTCGTTGCCCCAAGGGAAGCGGGTGACAGTGCCGGCGCGGGCGGCATATTCCCATTCCGCCTCGGTCGGGATGCGATAGGTCTTGCCGGTCTTGTGGCTGATCCACTTGGCGAAGGCGTCGGCATCGTTGCGGTCAACGTTGGTGACGGCGCGCTTGTCTTGGTCGGACATGCCGAGGATGGGTTTGCGCGGCGGACGGTCGGTGATGTCTTGCCATTCGGGATCATCCTGCGCGGCGTTCCATTCCGCAAAAGTAATCTCGTATTGCGACAGGGCAAAGGGGCGCGAGATATGGACCAGACGGCGGGGGCCTTCACGATCGAGAAACTGGAATTGTTCGCGCACCGGGTGGCGACCGAAGAAATGCTGGTAGCGGCCACGTTCGAAAAGAGTCGAGCCCATGAAATAGTAGCCGGGGGGTATTTCAACCATCATCGGGCAGTCGGGGCAGTCCTGGATGATCGCGCCGGGCTTCACCAGATCAGCGCCGGGTTGGCGCAGTGGCAGGACCTGCGAGATGAGGAACAGCGCGGTGGCCTTGGGCTCGGACAAAGGATTGGTCGGCCCGGCGCCGCCCGCAGCCATAAGGGCATCCAGGTCGGCGAGCGCCGACAGGGCAAGCATGTAGCCCCCCAGCGCGATGGCGAGGATGAAGCCGAGGATCTGGGTCATCGACCTTGCCCAAAGCTGCTTGCGGCTGTCGTTCATCGTGGCGTTTCCCCACATATTCACATCGTCCCTGTTTCAGGCCGGTTGGTCTTGAGATCGTTGGCAATCGTCGCGCCTGCCCGCGCGGACAGGGCCATGATCGTCAGGCCGGGATTGTGGAAAGGATTGGTTGGGAACGAGGCCGAGTCTGTCACATAGACGTTCGGGGCATCGAAAACCCGGTTCATGTTGTCAAGCACATGACGGCGGGGGTCGGTTCCCATGCAGGCACCGCCGGTTTCATGGATGGACGAGCCGGGCACCAACGCACCTTCGGGCGTGTAGACCAATGGTCCCGCCACTTTGTAGGCAAGCTTTGCCACGAGACTTTCCTTGCCCAGAAGATCGTCGGGCAGGCCAAATGTCTCGCTCAGATCCTTGAGAACAGCACTCATGTCACGGATCATCGCCCGTTCGTTATCGCTATGGGTGAGGGTAACGCGCGCCACTGGTATGCCCAGAGAGTCGCGTTTTGTACGGTCGAGTTCAACCCGATTGTCAGCACGGGGCAAAACCTCGCCGATGGCCATGAAGAACCAGCCAGGCTCCAACCTGCCGACCGATCCAAGGAGCGAGTAGCCGCGCAGGAAGTCGCGGCCCTCCGGGCCGTGGCGGTTGCGGAACGAAGGGATGTAGATGCCCGATTGCTGGCCGAAATCGTAGGGATCGTGGTTTGTGCCCATGCCTTCGATTTCGGGCAATGTCCCGGCGCGAAAGACCATGAGGTGATCGGCAAGGTAGCGGCCGAGGTTCCCGGACGAATTGCCAAGACCATTCTCGTGCCGCGCGCTGTTCGACAAAAGCAGCAGGCGGACGCTTTCAATGGTCGAGGCCGCGACGGCGACCGCCCGTGTCGCAACCGTGGTACGCGCGCCGGTGGTGGTGTCGACATAGGTAACGGCGGTCGCGCGACCAGTCTGCGGGTCGGTCTCGATCCGTTCAGCCACGGCGTTGGTGCGCAGTTCCGCATTGCCACTTTCGAGCGCAGCCTTAAGGGGTGGCGTGCGGCGGTCAGTCATGTGGTGGATGATGCGGCAGGTGGTCGCCGGACGATCGGGCCATTTCTCGGCCATCTCGGCCATGAGCTTCCGTTCGGCGCGGGTCAGCGGGTGCGGGCCGGAATAAGAGCCATCTGGCAGGTTCTCGATCCCGGCGGGTTCGCCCGTCACGCCGAGGAATTTTTCGACACGGGTATACCAGGGGTCAAGATCGGCAAGACTGACTGGCCAGGTTGCGCCAAAGCCGTCAGCGTCGGCGGACTTCAGGTCAAGGTCGGAAATGCGCAGCGCGTTGCGGCCCCAGAGGTGCAAGCGCCCGCCAACCTGCCGCGAACGGTACCAGTTGAAGCGGCTGCCGGGTGTGGTGGTATAGGGGTTCTGGCGGTCGTTGATGAACAGATGCGCGGTCTGCGGCGTAAAGGACATGCAGCGTGCCTGCACCGATTGCCCTTTCAGGATCGACAGGACTCTGGTCAGGATCGAGACACGCGAGCCGCCTTCGTGGTCGGGAGGCGGGAAGTCGGCCACCGGGTCGAGCGCCCTGCCCGCTTCCAGGATCAGCACCTTGAGACCACGTTCGGCAGCCTCCTTGGCAACCCAGCCGCCTGCGGCACCCGAACCAATCACGATGAGATCAAAGGCGGCGGCGTTGGTCATCTCAGGGGCGCAACGTGATGTAGCCCCAGACCTCTCCGAGGGTCCAGGCGATGGTCATAATCATGATATAAGGGAGTGCCAGCAGGTAGCGGCCTCCCTTGCCCTTACGAAACTGCGTGATGCCGTGGCGGACCCATAGGCTGGGCGGGATCAGTGGCGACAGGAGGATATAGGCGGCACGCTTCGCAGGCGAAAAATGGCGGGCGCGGATGTTTCCAAAGAGACGGCCCCAGTGGAAACGCTCGGGCAGCAGGCGGGCAAGAGTGGCGGGCGGTCGGACATGCTCGACCACCAGTTCGTTGGACAGCAGCAGTTCTTCACCAAGCGAGATCAGGTGCCAGTTCACCACCGGCTCGTGGAAACGGTCCTTCCACAGGTGCCGCGTCGCCTCGAGCGCTTTGCGCGAATAAGTGACGTTCACGTCCGAGACCCATTCGGCAGGGCCAGATGCAAACGGACGCCCGTAACGGCCGAAGTCGGTGACCCAAAAGGCCCAGTTGAGGAGACTTGTGGGCTCCTTGCAGTCGATGGCGCCGCCAACGACGTTCTTGCCAGTTTCGGCGTGGAGGCGCACGACGGTGCGCGCCCAGTCAGGTGTCGGATGGCCGCGATCTTCGAGAATGGCGATGATGTCGCCCTTGGCGGCTGCAAGTCCGGCCGCGCGGCGACGGTCGAAAAGCTCGTGCTGGCCCGCTTCGGTGGAGATCGGGCGGCCGGGAGTGATCTTGCCCAAAGGCATGAAGGTCACATGCGGAAATTCAGCCTGATAGGCGGCGACTTCCGCCACGCTCTCGTCGTAGGGGACGATCAGTTCGAGCGGCGGCGGGTCGCGAAACTGGGTGGTCGTATAGAGGAAGTCCCGCAGAAAGCGGCCTCCGTCCACAATAGTTACCACGATCGAAAGCAACGGGTCCGCGCGCACTTGAAAGTCCTGTCAGAAAGAAATTCCTTTGAATGGCGCGACTTATAGCAAGAGTTGACGCAGGTTCCAACGATTTGGCGATCAAAACCGCATCGGACCGAGGTTCGCGAGCTTCACAGGCTGCCCGGTGCGTGACGATTCGGGGACAGCGGCGGCAATTTCAACGGCGCGGAGTGCGGCGTGACCATCGGCAATGCGCAGCCCTTCGCGGCCTTCGGTGAGCGCCACGAACTCCGCCAGTTCGGCGGCGAAGGAGTTCAGGGCAGTGGTTTTCCAGCTTTTGAGCTTCTCGCGGATCTGGATGCCGGGGAAGCGGTTGGTCACTTTGGTGACTTTGCCGCCGGGTTTCTCCATCGTGATCAGCATGGTCTGCATCGGCGCATAGGCACCCCGGACCATACCGTGAGAGCCATAGACTTCGACCGCGCTCTGATAGCCTTTCCAGTCGGTCCAAGTCGCCTGATAGATCGCCGAGACGCCCGATGGAGACTTGAAGATCGCCATGGCATTGTCCTCTGATCCGGGGACTTTCCAGACCTTTTCGGTGGCAACGCCGTACACCTCGGTGATCTCGCCCAAGAGGTAGCGGGCCATGTCGGTCATATGAATTCCGACATCCCAAAGCGCACCGCCACCGGAAATTTCTGCTTTATATTCCCAGTCATAGGCGAATTTCGGCAGCCCTTCATGGCCGCCATAAATCCGCACATGATCAATCTCGCCGATCTGGCCCGAGGCCATGACGTCCTTCACAAAGGCGAAGGCCGGATAGTAGCGCATGTTGAAGCCGCCACCGAGGTGGCGGCGGGCGGCGCGTGCCGCTTCGACAATGCGGCGGCTGCCGTCGACCGTGTGGTGCAGCGGTTTTTCCGACAGCACATGAAGACCCCGCGCGAAGGCGGCAAGGCACAGGGGTTCGCGAACATGGGCGGGTGTCGAGATGATAACCGCATCCATCGGGACGTCGAGAAAGCGGTCAAGCTCGGTAAAGACCGGCGCGCCCCTGGCAAGCGCCGCTGCCTTCTCTGCCGAGAGGTCCATCACGGCAGCAAGCGTCGTCCTGGCGTTCTCCTGAACGGTTTGCACGCGCATCTGGCCGATCTTGCCGGCAGCCCCGATAATTCCGATCCGCATCAAATCCTCCGACCCTGACCCTCGTCAGGCAAATGGCACCAATCCGGCCAAAACCAATATTTTGTCCCGCCCGCTACCATAGCGGGGGGATTCGGGCCAGCGTGAGGCATCAGGATGGTTTCGTTGCGGAAAGCGTGGCTGTAACGTGCCGCTCGAAACCAAGAGGAAGATCCGATGCCCGATGCGCTGAACAGATTGAGGGGGGCCAAGGTGCTGGTCACCGGGGCGTCGGGCTTTATCGGGCGGAGATTGGTCGCGGCGCTGGACCATGTTGGCGCAGAGGTCACCGCGCTTGGCCGGACGCGACATTCGCAAAAGGCGCTTGGCGCGGTGAATGCGCGCTTCATCTCGGGCGATCTTGGCGACGCGGCTGTAGTGGCTGGTGCAGTGGCAGGGCAAGATGTGATCTTCAATCTGGCCTATGACTTCCGCCAGTCGGCCGCAGCCAACGTCGCGGCGTTCGAGGTGCTGGTCGGCGCGGCAGAGCGCGAGGGCAAGGCGCGGATCGTACATGCGAGTTCAATCGTGGTGTATGACGGCTGGCCGGGCGGCGCACTGACCGAGACGTCGCCGATGGAGCGCCCTGGAGGCAGCCCTTATCGCCGCGCCAAGATTGCGATGGAACGACGGCTGATGGCGGGCAAGTGTGCGGCCGCGATCTTGCAGCCGACGATCGTCTGGGGGCCGGGGTCAAGCCTGTGGACGGACGGCTTTGCCGAGGCGCTGATCAATGGCGCTGTGATCCTGCCCGAGCCTGAAGGGTTGTGTCAGGGCGTCTTTGTCGAGGATGTGGTGCAGGCCTGTCTTCGCGCCGCAGTGCTGATGGACCTTGACCGCGAGCGGTTCATCATCAACGGGCCTCAACCTTTCCACTGGTCGGAGTTGATCAAGGGGTATCGCGGCATCATCGGGCATGGTGACATCCGGTATGAACCAGCAAGCAAGCTTGCGCCGCCCGTGGCACATGGCGAACAGGCCGACGGCGATACTGGGCCATCTGCCGCTGCGAGAGTCAGTGCCGTCGCGCGACGGTTGATCGGACGCGAGCGGTTCGAGGCTATTGTGCGTGGGATTAAGCGGCGGATGTCACAGGGCGGCGAGATGCGGCCTGACGCGCACCTGTTCGAACTCTATGTCGCAAACGGATCGTGCCCGCCTGACGCAGCGCGACAAAGGCTTGGTTATGTCCCTGCGTTCGGGCTAAACGAAGGACTGGCGGCAACGGCTGGACACCTGCGTGCCCTTGCCGGACGCGGATAGGATATGGGGGCGCTGCCCCCGCCGGATAAATCCGGGATCCCCAGGGTATTTTCGGTCGGAAAATGCTGGTGGGTTGGCGTAATCTTCCGACCTGAAGTATCTGCTGCGGAAGAATTGAAAGTCTTGCGACTTGGCCCTAACGCCAATTGGGAAACAGTCGCATGGCCTCGTCTTCGCTGTAACGCCCAAGACGAACGTCTTCGTCGACAAGTGCGGGATCGCGGCGCGCGGGGTCGCCGTAGCCGCCACCTCCCGGCGTCCGAACCCGCACCCGGTCGCCGGGTTTGAGCGGAATGTCCTGAGCCTTTGAAAGGTGCTCAGGGACAGTCAGGACCCCATCGCGCATGATCTCGACCCGGTTCACCGCTCCGTCCTTGCCGCCGAGCGCCCCCTGCGGTCCGGTGCGGCCGTGATCCATGACGAAACTGGCGCGCGCATCGCCGCGGAGGAGTTCGATTTCATAGTCGAGCCCGAAGCCGCCACGGTGCAGTCCTGCGCCGCCTGACCCTTCATGGAGGGCATAGCGGCGGTAAAGAACGGGAAACGTCTGCTCCATGATCTCGACGGGTGGGGCTTTGGATATGCCGATGGTCGAGCAGCCGTTGGCCAGACCGTCATGGTCGGCGTTGCCGCCATAGCCGCCGCCAGAAATCTGATACATGACGAAATCGCGGCCCTTTTCTGGGTCATGCCCGCCAAGACCAAAGTTGCCCGACGTGCCTGCCGGGGCCGCAGTCACGCGGTCGGGTAGCGCCGGGACAAGGGCGGCAAAGACAGCCTCGGCGATGCGCTGACTGACCTCGGCGGCGCAACCTGAGACGGGGCGCGGATAGTGGGCATCAAGGAAAGTACCGTCGATGCCGGAAATGGTGAACGGCTCGAACGCGCCCGCTGACATCGGCACATCGGGGAAGATGTGACGCATGGCGAGATAGACGGAGGAATATGTGGTGGCGCGCACCGAGTTCATCGGCCCCATGCATGGCGCGGACGATCCGGCAAAGTCGAAGGCAAGCCTGTCGCCCGACCGCATGATGGTCAGGGCGATAGTCAGGGGCTGGTTCACAACGCCATCGCTGTCGACGATCGCAGTAGCGGACCATTGGCCTTCCGGTATCAACCGGACATTGGCCGCCATCTGCCGGGCGGCAAGGCCACGCATTTCGGCAATGGCCTCTCGCACCGTCTGGTCGCCGTAGCGGTCAAGGATGGAACTCAGCCGGTCGGCCCCGACAAGGAGTGCGGAAGCCTGCGCCTTCACGTCACCAATGCGTTGTTCGGAGACGCGGATGTTGGAGCATATGACCTGCCAGAGTTCTTCATCCATGACGCCCGCCTTGAAGAGCTTCACGGGCGGCAGGCGCAAGCCTTCCTGCTCGGCAGAGATCGCCGAAGCCGAGAAGCCGCCGGGGACGGCACCACCCGTGTCTGGCCAGTGGCCGGTGTTTGACAACCAGCAGAAGATCTCGCCATCGCGATAGAAGGGCATGGCGAAACGGACATCCATCAAGTGGGTTCCGCCAAGATAAGGGTCGTTGACGATGTAGATGTCGCCCGGCTCGGGTGGCTTGGTCAGGCCAGAGGCGATCCGCTCGATGATGTGGCGCGTCGAGAACTGCATGGTGCCGACAAAGACTGGCAAGCCGCGTGAACCTTGTGCAATGAGCGAGCCATCGATGGCCGAATAGATGCCATCCGATCGGTCGTCGGCCTCGGCAATCACCGGAGAGAAGGCCGCGCGCGAAAAGGACAAATCCATTTCGTCGCAGACCTGCTGGAGGCCCGCTTGGATGACAGCGAGTGTGATGGGATCAAGCATGGCCTGCACCTATCGCTATGAGGAGATTGCCTTCGCTATCGGTCGTCACATGGTCGCCGGGTTCAATGACGATGGTGGTGTCCATCTGCTCGACAATCGCCGGGCCGGGGAAGGCTGCGTCACCCGGCAAGTGATCGCGCCAATAGATGGGGGTATCGTGCCAACCGTCGAACCAGACCTGCCTGCGCCCGGTCAGTGCGGCAGCAACCGTAGCACGGCGGCCATCTGGGTCGATCAGGCGGGTCAGGTCTATTTCAGGCCGGCGGCCGATGACCGAAGTGTTGAGATTCACGAGATTGGCCCGGATCGACGTGAGATCAACGCGGAAGCGGTCGTGATAGGCGCGCTCGAACGCAGCTTGCAGCGCCTCGCGTGTCGGGGTGCCGTTCGGCAACTGGACACGCAGCAAATGTGTCTGGCCGATGAACTGCATGTCGGCGGAAAATTCAGCACGTATATCGGAGACGCTTATGCGTTCTTCATTGATCAGACGGCGGCCTTCTTCCTCCTGCGCGGCGAAGATTACGTGGACGTCGCCAATGTCGGCCACATCGAGCGGGCGGTTGAGGGTGCGGACGAAGTCGTGGCGCAGGTCGGCGACGACGCAACCCAGCGCGTTGGTGATACCGGGTCGTGCCGGGACAAGAACGCACGGAATCGCCAATTCGCGGGCGAGGGCTGTGGCATGAAGTGGCCCTGCCCCGCCAAAGGCAAACAACGCGAAGTCACGTGGGTCGGCGCCGACGGAGATCGAAACCATCCGGATCGCCCCCGCCATGTGGATATTGCCAAGGGTGAGGACCGCTTCGGCGGCCTTTTCGGTGGACAAGCCGAGCGGCGCGCCGATCTTGTCAGCAAAGGCGGCCCGGACCGCTTCATGGGCATGAGAAAAGCGTTCAGGAGACAGACGACCAAGCAAGATGTTGGCGTCCGAGATGGTGGGCTGATTGCCGCCGCGGCCATAGCAGATTGGGCCGGGGCGCGAGCCTGCGCTTTCGGGGCCGACGCGCAACATTCCGCCCGCATCGACGCGGGCGATGGAGCCGCCACCGGCGCCGACGGTGCGGACATCGACCATCGGAACGTGGATCGGCATTGCGTATTCGACCTCGATCTCGTTTGAGACCGGTGCGCGGGCATCACGGATCATGGCGACATCAGTGGAAGTGCCACCCATGTCGTAGGTGATGAGGTTGGGCGCGCCCGCCCTGCGACCGGTATAGACGGCGGCCATAACGCCCGATGCGGGGCCAGACATCACGGTTTTCACCGCTTCGCGCGCGACGGAACGTGAGGAGACCATGCCGCCATTGCCGTTCATCACCAAAAGTTCGCGACCGTAGCCCCTCCTTTTCAACTCGTCGGTCAGGCGCGCGATGTAGCGTTCGAGGAGCGGCTGCACGGCGGCGTTCACCGCTGCCGTCACGCCACGCTCGTACTCGCGGCTTTCCGACAGGAGCGCATGGCCGCAGGTAATGTAGCGGTTCGGCCAGAGTTCGGCGGCGATCTCGGCGGCGCGGCGCTCGTGGGAGGGATTGGCGTAGCTGTGGAGGAAGTGAATGACCAAAGCTTCGCAGCCGCTGGCGATCAGTTGGTTGATCGCAGCGCGGAGTGCGACTTCGTCAAGTGGGGTCAATATCCGACCGCGTGCGTCCATACGTTCCGGCACTTCAAGGCGCAGGTCACGGGGGATGACAGGGATGAAGTGGCCCTTCATACCATAGGGTTGCGGGCGTGTGCGGCGACCAAGCTCAAGTACGTCACGGAAACCTTCCGTAGTGATGAGGCCGGTTCGCGCGAGCTTGCGTTCCAGCACGGCATTGGTCGTGGTCGTGGTGCCGTGCACGATCAGATCGACCGAGGCGAGGTCTGCGTCCGCTTCCTCAAGAGCCGCAAGGACACCGAACGCCTGATTGTCCAGCGTGGTCGGCACCTTGGCGAGCCTGACCGCACCGGTTGCCGCATCAAAAATGACCAGATCGGTGAAGGTTCCGCCTACATCGACGCCAGCCACCAGACCTGACTTTGCTTTGGCCATCACACACCCACATATTTCTGGAACTGTGGCGCGTTGGCCGTCAGCCCTTCTGCGTCAACCACTTCAGCCAGATGACCCGACACCATGAAAGCAATACGGTCCGCCACGCGTAGCACAGCGTCGACGCGCTGTTCGACAAGGACAGTCGCGACCCCGGTGGACTTGAGATCATTCACAGTGTCGCGGATAAGCGTGATCATTGACGGTTGAAGGCCTTCGGTCGGCTCGTCGAGCAGCAGCACCTTTGGCTCCAGACAAAGCGCGCGGGCGATTGCCAGCATCTGCTGCTCGCCACCAGACAGCGTGCGCGACACCTGCGAAAGCCGTTCGCGCAGGCGCGGAAAAAGTGTCAGGACATGCTCGCGCACACGGGTGTCGCGCTTGCGGGTCATCAAGCCGATTTCGAGGTTTTCGGCCACGGTCAGGTCACCAAAGAGCCTGCGGCCTTGTGGGACATAGCCGATACCGTGGCGTGGCACCTCGTGGGCTGGAAGGCCCGAGATTTGCGCTCCGTCCAGAGTGATGGAACCGGTCGTCGGAGGCACCAGACCCATGATGGTTTTCATCATGGTCGACTTGCCAGCGCCATTGCGGCCCATGACGCACAAGACCTCTCCGGGGCGCGCCTCAAGCGTGAGGTCACGCAAAACCTGTACTGCGCCGTAGCCCGAGCAAATGCTGTGGAGGTGAAGCATTCAGCCCCCCAGATAAGCGGCCTGCACGGCCGGATTGGTGCGGATCTGTTCGGGTGTGCCGGTGGCTAGAACCTTGCCGAAGTTAAGGACGGTGATGCGATGCGCGAGATCCATGACCACATCCATGTTGTGCTCGATCAAGAGAACCGTCGTCTCGGGAACCAGACCTTCGACAAGGCGCTTGAACAGGTCGATTTCGCCCAGCGCCAGACCCTGCGTTGGTTCGTCAAGGATGAGAAGCTTTGGTTTCAGGGCCAGACCCATCGCGATTTCGAGAAGGCGTTGGTGGCCATATGACAGGTTGCCAGCGATCTCGTCGGCGTTGTCCTCCAACCCGACGCGTCGGAGCGCGGCCATCGTCTCGGGTTTCAGGCGGCGGGCGACGCCCCTGCCCTGCACCGCAAGCGCCACATTGTCGAAAGCAGTGAGGCGGCCAAACAGCTGGGTGATCTGAAATGTATAGGCGATGCCCTTGCGGACTCGCGCATGGGCGGACAGGCAGGTGATGTCATGGCCAGCAAAGCGAATTGTGCCACTCTGAGCGGAGATGCGCCCGGAGAGAAGGCTTACAAAAGTGGTCTTTCCCGCGCCGTTCGGACCGATGAGGGCGTGGATCTCGCCCTTGGCCAGGTCGAAATCAACTCCGTCCACAGCCTTGAGGCCGCCGAAATGGCGGGTCAGATTTCGGGCTTCGAGAAGGGTCATGGCAGCCATTTGAGCCACCTTTCCCGAAGGGTTCCAAGGATACCGCTCGGCGCGAAAAGCACCAGCACTATAAGGGCGACGCCAACGACAAGGAGCGTGGCCGAGGTGACGCTTGAGGCATAGTCGATCAGGTAGAACATAACGACGCAGCCGACGAACGGTCCGGCCACTGTGCCACTGCCGCCCAGAAGAACCCAGAGCATCGGGAGGATTGAGTATTGGACGGACGCAAGGCTGGCGCCGACGTAGCCGAACATGACGGCATAGGCGGCCCCAGCGGCCCCAGCATAAAGGCCTGAAAGGGCCAGCGCGATCAGCTTCACCCGGAAGGGGTTGTAGCCAAGCATCCGGGCGCGCTCTTCGTTTTCACGCATGGCGACCATCACCCGGCCAAACGGACGGCGCACGAGCCACAGGCAAGTGAAGAGCGCGACGGCAAACAGCGCCAAGGCCGCAAGATAGCGGGTGGCTGCGTTCGAGAGGTCGAGTTGTCCGATGGCGCGGAGCGGCTGGGCGATGACGATGCCTTCGTCTCCTCGCGTCCAGCGACCAAGGTAAAGGATGGTCAGGTAACCCGCCTGCGCAAACATCAGCGTGACGATCATGAAGGCTACGCCCGCGGTTCGAAGGGCCAGAACGCCAACGGCAGCGGCCATCATTCCACCAGCCAGACAACCGGCGATCATTGCCGGACCTGCGGGCCAGCCAAGAAGTATGATGCTCATCGCGGTCGCATAGAGACCGGTGGCGAAGAATAAAGCGTGGCCGAGGCTGAGCATCCCGGTGTAGCCGAAGGCGATGTTGTACCCCATGGCATAGACGGTAAGCACCATGATCTTGGCCATATTGGCATGGTGATATTCTGGCAAAAAGAAATGCCCCAGCACCAGAAGCGCCAGAAGGCCGACGTGGAAGGCCAGCGGCTTGTCCCTGAGTAGGCCTTTCATGCGGGGCGCTTTCCGAACAGACCTTGCGGACGGAAGACGAGGACAATGGCGACAAGGAGGGTTGCGACAATCTTCGCGAAGGTCGGCGGGAAGAAAAAGGCGGTGGACAAGAGACCATCCAGGAGCCCGATGAACAGTGCTGCGACCAGTGTGCCACGCAATGACCCCAGGCCCCCGATGATGACCACGATGAACGACAGAAGCAGCGGATCGCCTCCCATCAGATAGTGCGCCTGCTGGATCGGCACGACCAACACGGCGGCGACAGCCGCCAGCGCCGCGCCAAGTCCGAAGGTGCCGGCGTAGACATAATCGACATTGATGCCAAAAGCGCGGGCCGTGTCCCGGTCGATCTGGGTGGCGCGCATGACTAGACCGATCTTGGTGCGGGTGAGCAAAAGCCAGACAAGTCCGAGGACGATCAGCGCCGCGACGATGACGCAGAGCTTGTAGCCGGAATAGCCGAACCAAGGCAGTTGGATGCGGAAGTCGAACGGGGCAGCGACCGGGCGTGCGTCAGGCCCAAAGAAGCTGAGTGCCGCCTGTTGAAGGACATAGAGGATGCCGATGGTCGCAACGATCGTCGCTTCTGGCTGATAGTTCAGACGTTTCAGGATGAAGATATCCGCCAAAACAGCAATGCTTGCCACGATCGCCGGACAGATGATCAACGCGGCGGCAAAGGCAAGGGCGGGCGATCCGGGAATCCACTGCGAGACAAACCACGCCAGAACCGCGCCCAGCATGAAGAACTCGCCATGTGCGACATTGACCACGCGCATGATGCCGAAGGTCAGGCTAAGGCCCACCGCCGTCAAGGCAAGGACCGCCGCCGTGACGGTGCCTTCCATGAGCGCCAGAAGAATGAGAGGTCCGGTGTGCACGCCTGTTCCCTGCCTGAAGCAGGGGCGCGTCCGCCCCTGCTGCTGTTTTCATTGCCAGTTAGATTCAGAGAGGTTGGGTCGTATAGTCGACCTCGTCCGGGTACATGCCATCTTCGATGGATGCCTTGTGGACGACCATCAACTTGCCACCATCAACTTTCGAGATGTTCTGGATGCCGAATGCCTGATGGGTCTTGCCGTTGAAAGTCTTGGGACCCTGCGGATGATCCTCGCCTTCGGCAAATTCTGTCATCGCCTCGACCGCCTCGATGAACTTTGCCCGGTCAGCACTTGAGGCATAACCCGAGGCTTCCATCCCGGCCTTGATCACCGACAGCGTTTCCCAGACCGAGAACATGTGCGAGTAGGTCGAGATGTCGGCAGGGTCTGACACGGATGCACCATTGTCGTCGACACCCACGGCAGCGCGATAGGCCGTTTCGGCGGCAGATGCGTCAGCCTGTTTGTAGCGAGGCTGCGCCTCCCAGAAGTGCGACCCTTCGAGGAATTCCAGACCCGGCGACTTAATGTCCACGGCCTCGAGCGAGTCCATGAAACCGAAGAGTTGGGGTTTAGCGCCCGAGCCATAGAACTCGCCGATTTCCTTGACGAAAGTCAGGACGGCGGGGCCGACCATGACATGGTATAGGACTTCGGTTTCCGCAGGAATCTGCGGGAAGTAGCGGGTGAAGGAGGTCTCGGTGGGCGGAATGGCGATCTGGGCGATCACCTCACCGCCCTGAGCGGCAACGGCGGCGGTGAAATAGTCGCGGTGGTCGTGGCCGAATGCGAAGTCCGGGAAGACCATCGTGACCTTCTTGCCAAGATTTGCAGTGACGAACGGCGCCATCGCTTGCACCTGACTTTTCACGTCGGTGATGCCGGGCTGCATGGTCCAGCGGTTGAGCATACCCGATGCGACATGGTGGCCTTCGGAGCAGACGAGGTAGGGAACCTTGAGTTCCGCCGCACGGGGTGCCGTGCCGATGACGACATGCGAGAAGAGCGCGCCGAAGACGAGGTCGCAATTCGACTGGGTGGCGAGTTTGCCGAACACTTCCGCGCCACGGGCGGGATCGGTGCCGTCATCCTCGAACAGGATCTCGACCGGGCGGCCGTTGATGCCACCGGCGTCGTTGAGGCGCTTCAGCGCAGCTGTGGCGGTGCGTTCATACCAGCGGCCATACGAAGCGCCGATGCCTGTGCGGTGCAGTTGGAAACCAAGCTTGATCGGCTCGGACGACTGGGCGTTGCTGTAGCCGGGAAAGAAACCGGTCGCAGCCAGTGCACTGGTGCCGACGATGCCTTTGAGCACCGAACGGCGGGAAGGGGTGAGCAGTCCTTTGGTCATCTCCGTCTCCTCTGCTGTCTGGCGCATTTGTTTTCAGTCTGGCGCGCCCTGGGGTTAGATTTGGTAGTATGCAAACAAAAAATCATTTAATTTCAACCTATTGCGGGTGCCGCCAATAGCCACAGGCCGAAGCATGTGTAAAGGACCATCAAGATGGCGATGGGTGCCTGTGCGGCGAGTGACAGGTTCAGCCCAGCCCGGCGGGCGATCTGCTCCGACAGAAAGACTGCAAGGAGGTGCGCGCCGAGAATGATGGCGAACTGAACGATCCAGATGGTCCAGACAGCGTGCTGTTGCGACAGGAAGCCGAAACTTACCCAATGTGGGCCGAGGCCGAGATAGTCGGCGCCGCTGCCCAATGGGTCGGACAGTGCCGCAATAGCATATTGCCCCTGGGTGAGCAGCGCTATGAGGTAATGCGCGATGTGGTAGGCGGCGGCGATCGGTAGAAAACTGAGGAGCAATGGCCCGGCAATGTCGGACAGCGGCAGGTCGCTGCATGCAAGATACAATGTCAGACGGATAGCTCCGATGATAAGAGCCGACATGGCCAGCCACGTCAGGAGGAGGCCCATGGAGTTCGGAAATGTAACGGCCGATCGACCGGGATAGTCGAGCGGGTTGAGGCCGAGAAACGCGACCCAGCGAAACGTCTCATGCAGACCATCGAAGCTTACGGTTGCGAGCATCAGTGTGACGAAAGCGATGGCGCTTTTCGACAGGGGCGGAAGCGACATGATCTGCGCTCCGGGGATGCCTGCGTGAACCTCGACCCGCATGCCTTCGTATCGAGCCCAGAAAGGCGCGATCTTGGCGACAAGACCAAAGAAGGTATTGAAGAATTCTCCCTGGGGCAACCACTGCTCGCCCTCAGCGACAGCCAGCACAAAAATCAGGAGCCAGTAGGAACTTGCGACGATGGCGAGGTCAGCCGGGTCGTCGGGCGAAAGCGAAACGATCTCGTACCATGCGAATGCGAAGAAGCCCGCCACGGCTGGCAGGTAGCCGAGGCGCGCAAGCCCGATGCCTTCGGTTCTTTCAATTAGGCCACGCAGAGTGCGGACCGGCCCGGACCACGGATTGAGGTCGGCCCACAGATTGCCGAAGAGAGCAACGACAATGGTCAGACCGACCCAGATCACGGTCCAGACCATCAATGGCAGCGCGTTTTCGTAGGGGTCACGCGTGCCGAGGAGACCGATAAGGACAAGAAGGCCAAACAGGGCAAACGAGATCCAGCTGCCGGTCCCTTCGGGGAGCAGACGGGGACAGTTGAACATTCGATATTGGCCTAGAACTGGCAGTCTTTTGGAAAAGGCGGCCATCGCGGCGCTGATTGCGACGGCCAGTCCAGCACCCCAGAAATAGGGCCCAGTCGGCAGGGTCAGGATCACGGCGCGCTCGCTGGCATGGGCCAGCACGCCTGAAGGGGCCAGTGCGGACGTCGCTATGGCCACCCGTGCTTTCATCAGCGCAACCCGTCCTCGCCCTTGACCTGCCAGACTTCGAGGCCGCCCATGCGGCTGTGGATACGCGGGCCTTTTGACATGGCCAGAACGAAGAGGATTTCGTCGGCGCGCGGGCCGTCGGGTATGCCGACGGTGATCGCGTCGAAGTGGCTGCGGACGTAGGCAGCATTGATATGGCCGAGCGGCACGTCCAGCGTTGCAGCCATTGCGCCAACCTTCATGACCGATGGCACGATGGCGCGGCTTTCGCCGAGAAGTTCGCGCATCGCGTAGCCGCCGGGTACATGCCAGAGCGCGCCATGCTCGGCCTCTCCATCCGCGCCGACGATGGCGCCTTTGCCGTAGCCGTCGATTCCCTCGCGACCGCCAAGGGCGGCTATAAGGCGTTTGGACATCATCAGCCCCAGCGGCTTCAGGTCGTCCATAGCAGTTTGGAGATCGGGCACGAATTTCCCTGCAAACGGATTTTCGACCAGCGCCATGATGGCAGCGCGGGTACGCGGAGCGTCGGTAGAAGCGCCAGTGTCGTGGTGGATTTCCTCGGTCAGGACCGAGAGTTTGCGCAGTTTGAATTCAGCCAAGGCAATGCTCCGATGGTGATTGGGTGGCAGGACGGTCGCCGCCAGTAGCGCCGATCCGGCGGGGGGCGCTGACCCCCGGACCCCCGGGGGTATTTGCAGTCAGAAAATGAAAGGGGTTGGTCGCGATGGCGGCAGACATGGTTGTCACCACTTGGCCTTGCAGGAAGAGTGCGGCGCTGTGGAGGAGCCCCTGACGCCGTGCGGCTTCTGCTGCGACGAGGCCACGCTTGAGGGCGGCTGCGCAATCCGACGGGCTGAGAGGGCCGACCTGAACGGTGACGAGTCGCTCACCAAGATCGCTGTCGGCCTTGATCTCTGTAGCCGGGCGGCGGGCAATTGCCGGATGTCCGGGTAGGTCGACTGAATTGGCGATGATCGTGGCGGCGGCGTCAGCTTGGGCAGCGTCTGCGGCAAGGACCGTAACGGCATCTGCGATACCGCGTGAAAAGCTTCTCCCGCGCCAGCCAGACGTTGCGATCCCGCGTACCGGGTCGGTGGCATGAAGGGTGACGCTGTCCGGTTGCCCACTGCGCGCGGCAATCGCGGCAACGAGGCTTTCGCCGGGATCGAGATGTACTGCTATATCGCCGCCGTTGTTGACATAGGCGCGCCTGATGCCGCCGCCGCTGACCAGAGAAACAAGGATTTCATCGGCGACTGCACCCGCCACTGCGGCCATCGGCGTGATGAACGTTGGTCGGTACGGAGCAACTGCGAGGGTCATCTTCCGCGCAACCAATCCTGCTGGGCCTTGGGGATTGTCCGAGCGCAGCATCGGCAATTCGGCCACGAGTTCATCAAGGATGGTAGCAAAGCGGCGTGTTGCCTTGGCATAGGCCGTTTGCACCGCCACAGGTTCTCCCCATGCCCGTATCACCAGATCTATCGGTCCGTGGTTGAGGTGCAACCTACCCCCGGCGATGAGGTTAGCCTGTGCGGTCATGTTTCCTCCGCAGGCCAACGGTCGAACCTTCCCGACGTGGTGTATTCGCCGCCATCGCGCACGATCTCAGCAAGCGAGCGGACTGCGCCGTCGTGGCCGCCGAGTGCGGCAAATGCCTCTCGCGGCAAGGTGAATTCGAGCGGAGCAACGAGTGCGGGGGTGGGGACATAGCCGAAAGCGCCCTTGGGCAGGCGCGTCACATCGACCATGAAGGTGATCCCGCCGCCTGGCCAGACGTAGCAAGGAGCGCCACCTGCGGTAAGGCGGGTCTCTTGTCCTTGTACCGACCGCGTCAGGCGCACCGGGTTACGGGTAACACCAGCGCGCAGCGACCCGCCCGCCCCGCCCATGAACAGCACGGTGCACAGCGATGGCTCGCAGTTTTCGTCGATCAGTCGCACTGTGGCCTTCAGCACCTCGGGCAGTTCTTGCAGGATCGGTTCAAGGGCTTCGTCGAGGATATAGTAAGCATACTCTTCGCCCGTGGTGGAAACCATGAGCATGGTCAGTCCAGGGCGCGCGCCCTTCTTCGGGTTCCACGGGCCGATGATTTCAAGCGGATCAGTCAGACGTGTCCCACCCCAACCGAGCCCCGGCTCTGACACGCGGAAGTAACGGCCGGGAGTCGATCGCTGACCGATGATCTTGATGCCCGTCTCTTGCCAACCGAGTACCTTGCCGGCCTGGTGTTCCGAGACGACGCCGGTGATGTGATCGTCGACGACCACGACCTCGTCCACCAGCCCATGCCATTGTGCCGCAAACATGCCGATGGTCGCAGAGCCACAGCCGACGCGCATGCGGAGTTCCGTTTTGCCGTCGACGATGGGTGCACGACCGGCCTGCGCGACGATGGTTGATCCCCCGTCAATGGCTAGTTCAACCGCTTCGCCATTGCACAGCGCGAGCATGGTCGAGCAGGTGATGCGGCCTTCGGACTTGGTGCCGCCGGTCAGATGGTGGACGCCGCCGAGCGACAGCATCTGGCTGCCATATTCAGCAGTAGTCACATGGCCGATGGCTTCGCCTTGGGCGCGGACGGTCGCACCTTCAGGGCCTAGAAAGCGGTCCGTGTCGATCTTCACCTTGACGCCGCAGTAGGAGAAGATTGCCTCGGTCACGACCGTGACCATATCAGCGCCTTCGATTTCCGACGACACGATGAAGGGCGCGGGTTTGTAGTCGGGATATGTGGTCCCTGCCCCGATGCCGGTCACGAAAGCATCTGCAGGTCGAACGATTTCTCCGTCCCACTCTGGTGTGGCGAACGGCACGACACGGCCGCCATGTTTGAGTGTTTTCGACAGGATCGTGACAGGGTCGCAGCGGACAATGCGGCCTTGATCGTTCGCGTAGCGGTCGCAGGCGCCTGTCTGGCCG
>JBATMT010000322.1:0-6648 GCA_049289975.1 Paracoccaceae bacterium
CGAAGGAAAGCGTTGCGGTCTTGGTCAGGTCAGCCATCGTCAATCTCCCCACACGCCGTGCGGTGGCAGTACCGCCCCGGCAGTCGTCTCAAGGTCAGATGCGGGCGTCACCCCGCTGCGTCGATGATCCGGGCGAGCGTCTCTTCTCGCCCCAGAACAAGCATCATGTCGAAAACACTGGGGCTGACTGTGCGTCCCGCCAGAGCGGCGCGGAGAGGTCCGGCAAGCTTGCCAAGACCGATCCCGTGCGCCGCAGCCGTGGCCGCTACCGTTGCTTCCAGATCGCTTCGCACCCAGCTAACATTTTGCAACTGCGGCGTCAATTCAGACAGTATACCACGGGATACCGAATCTAGCGCCTTCGCTGCCTGTTCATCAGGCGCAACCGGATGATCAATCATCAAGAAGTGTGCTTTATCAATAAGTTCAGGGAATGTCTTCGCGCGTTCTTTCAGGCTGTAAAGCCCCTGAATCATGCGGCTTTTCTGGCGATCCGAGAGCGGCGCTTTGCCGGTCTCTTTCAAGAATGCCTCAATTTCAGGCAGAATTTGTGCATCTGCAGCAGCGGCGATGTGCTGGCCCGACAGGTTTTCCAGCTTCTTGAAATCCAGCCGCGATGGCGACACACCGATTCCATTCAGGTCGAACCATTCCTTGGCCTGCGCGTCGGTGAAGAACTCGTCGTCACCATGCGACCAGCCAAGGCGGCACAGATAGTTGCGCATCGCCGACGCGGGGTATCCCATCGTCTGATATTCATGCAGCCCGACAGCACCGTGACGCTTCGACAGCTTCTTCCCGTCCGGTCCGTGGATCAGCGGAATATGCGCCCAGACCGGCACCGGCCAGTCCATCGCGTGATAGATCTGCGTCTGGCGGGCAGCATTGGTCAGGTGATCATCGCCGCGGATGACGTGGGTAACGTCCATGTCGTGATCGTCGACAACAACAGCCAGCATGTAGGTGGGCGTACCATCCGATCGTAAACAGACCATGTCATCAAGCTGTTCGTTGCCGAATGTCACATTGCCCTGCACCTGATCGTTGATCACCGTCTGACCGTCTCGCGGTGCCTTGAGGCGGATCACGAACGGCCGGTCAGGGTAGGTCGCCGGGTCCGCATCACGCCACGGGCTCTGAAACAGGGTAGAGCGCCCTTCGGCCCGGGCGGCCTCGCGGAAGGCTTCGATCTCGTCTTGCGTCGAAAAACACCTGTAGGCCGAGCCGCGTTTGAGCATCTCCCACGCCACTTCGGCATGGCGGTCCTTGCGTGTGAACTGGCTGACCACATCGCCGTCCCAGTCGAGCCCCAGCCATGTCAGGCCCTTCAGGATCGCCTCGGTCGCTTCCGGGGTCGAACGTTCGCGGTCCGTGTCCTCAATTCTAAGCAGGAACTTCCCGCCGCGGCCGCGCGCATAAAGCCAGTTGAACAGCGCCGTCCGCGCGCCACCGATATGCAGGTAGCCAGTGGGAGACGGAGCAAAACGGGTAACGACCGGCTTGGCCGAAGCAGAGGCGGACATGGGCGGCATAAACCTTTCGGAAATCATCTTGCAGCAAAGCTGACCCGGCGGTTCTAGGCAATAGGAAGCGGGGAAACAAGGGTGCGCCGGGTGGCATCGGAACTGTCCGCCTGCCTTGCCGCAATTGCCGGGGCGCGTGGCCGAATGCTGCCTTGGGCGCCGGTCTTCCTTGGCCTCGGCATCGGTCTTTACTTCACCTGCCACCGCGAACCCGGCACCCCGCTTGTCGCAGCCTTTGCCGCTATTGCCCTATGCTTTCTCGCGCTGACAGTTCTCGGGCGAGAGGAAATGCGACCCCTCGCATGGGCGGGCTTCCTTGTCGCTGGCGGCTTTCTCCTTGCCATTGCCCGCGCGCATGTGGTCGCCGCCCCGGTCTTGCCCTTCCGCTACTACGGCCCTGTCGAGGGGCGTATCATCGACATAGACCGGTCCTTCTCCGACCAGCCGCGCCTGATGCTTGATCAGGTCACCCTCCATGATGTGCGCCTTGATGAAACCCCGCTCCGCGTCCGCGTTGCTCTGCACGGCGATCAAAATGGCTTCGACCCGCAGCCCGGCATGATTGTCCGAGTCACCGCCTCGCTGTCACCGCCGGACGGTCCCGTCGAACCGGGAGGCTTCGACTTCCAGCGCCTCGCGTGGTTCTCATCGCTTGGTGCTGTCGGCTACACCCGGCGCCCGGCTGAAACCTTGCGACCGGCACCTGATGACTGGTGCCTTGCCGCCTTTCGGATGCGCATGTGGCTTTCCGTCGCCATGCAAACACGGATGCACGGACAGGCCGGAGCCTTCGCCGCCGCATTGATGACGGGCGACCGATCGAATGTCACCGCTCAGACCAATGCCGACCTGCGCGCCTCGAACCTCTCGCACATGATTTCGATCTCGGGCCTGCATATGGGTCTTTTGAGCGGATTCGTTTTTGCGCTGTGTCGCTACGGCATGGCACTGGTACCGCCTTTGGCACTTCGGGTTCACAGCAAGAAGGTCGCGGCCGTCGTTGCTCTGATCGCCACCACTTTCTACATGGTCCTCGCCGGCCCCGATGTCGCGGTGCGACGTTCCTACATTCAGGTGGTGGTCATGTTGGTCGCGGTCCTTGCCGACCGCCGCGCCCTGTCACTCCGCTCCGTGGCGCTCGCCGCCCTCATCTGCCTGTTCCTTGAACCCGAAAGCCTTGTCGAGCCGGGGTTCCAGATGTCTTTTGGTGCGACCTCGGCCCTGATCGTCGGCTTCGACCACTGGCAGAAGGTGCAGCATCTGGTGCCCGCACTGATCCGCCCCGCCGCGGTAACTGTGCTGTCCTCGCTGATCGCTGGAACCGCAACCGCGCCCATCGCCGCAGCCCACTTCAACCGCATCGCCGAATATGGACTGATCGCCAACCTGCTGGCCGTCCCCGTGTGTGGCATAGTCGTCATGCCCGCTGGCGTGATGGCCGCGATTCTTGCGCCGTTCGGTCTTGCACAACCCGCGCTATGGGCGCTGGAGAATGGGGCGGCTCTCATCTTGCAGATTGCGTCTGTGGTTGCGGGTCTGAAGGGGGCAGTCGTCACCGTCCCGGCTCCGCCCGATCTGGTCCTCCCGCTCTTTGGTCTGGCAGGGGCCGTTTTCCTCCTCGGCTCGGGTTGGTTCCTCCGTTGCGCGTCCGCCGCCGCTCTTGCCCTGTCGCTTGCCCTCTGGACCGAAGCGCAGCGGCCCGTGCTCCTCATCTCGGGCGACGGAACTTTGGCAGGGCTGATGACACCAAAGGGCAGGGCGCTTTCCAAGGAAAAGGGCGGCGGCTTCATCGCCCAAAGCTGGCTCGAGAATGACGGTGACGCAGTCTTGCAGGCCGATGCCTTTGCGCGCGCCGCCTTTCAGGGGCCAAAGGGCGCCGTCACCGCCAGCTTTGGCGACAAGAAAGTGTGGGTCTTTGCGGGCAAAGGCAGCGCCGGGCGTGCGGCACCGGCCTGCAAGGATCATGCCTTGGTGATCTTGTCAGAGGACTGGGGAGCAGCAGACGGCAAGGGTTGCCTGATCCTCGACCGTCGCGCCCTCAGGCGCACCGGGGCGCTGGCGCTTTATGGTCAGTCGGGCAGCTACGTCTTCGTGTCGGCGCGCGAGTGGGCCGGAAAGCGGCTTTGGAACTATCGCCCGCGTCGCAAGCCGCCGCCCACATCAGACCCGGCTCAGGCCGGAGCGATGAAGGGTTGAAATATGGTCTTGAAGGCGGGCAGGGCCTCCAGCCGCTCCGCCAATGCTGACAGGCGCGGATAGTCTGCCGGAGTGACCAGCCCCGGATGCGCCTCGATAAGGAAGCGCCAGACGCAGGCGATTGCAATCTCGGCATGACCCGGCAGCCCGTCCGCCGCCACCCGCTGCTGGTGGCTTTCTTCGAGTACCGCCAGCCCTTCGCGGATCTGCCGCTGGCAGCGGCTCACGAACATGTCCGAGGCCTTGTCGTGGAGCTTCATTTCGTAAAACAGGCTCACCGCCTTGTCGCCTACGCCCGTAGCCAACGCCGCCACCTTCAGCGCCCGCCGCCGCTCGGGATCGGTCACCGGAAACAAAGCCCGTGCACCGCCAACCACAAGGTCGAGATGGTCAAGGATCATGTGGCTTTCAATCAGGCTATCGCCATCGTCCAGAACCAGCGTCGGCACCCGGGTCAGCGGATTATAGCGCCGGATCTGGTCGGCATCGCCAAAGACCGACCATGGCTCCTGCCGGAACGGGATGCCGTAAAGCGTCAGGGCAACGCCCACGCGACGCACAAACGGGGAATCATACTGGCCAATCAGGATCATCGCGCTGCCTCTGCCTGCCTGTTCACTGAACAGGAGGCACGATTTTCAGATAAGCCGCAATGGCCGCACGATCGGACTCGGGCAGCTTGGCAGTATTTTCCACCACCAACGCCATGTGGCCTCCGGCGCTGTCGAAGTCCGGCGTGAAGCCCGAGGTCAGATACTCAACGATGTCCTTGTCCGACCATGTGAGCTTTGCTGGCGTGATGTTGGGGAAGTTTCCCTTGCCACCGGGGATCGGACCGCCGGAAAGCCAGCGCTCCCGCTCCATGCCGCCAAGTGCGCCACGCGGAGTATGACACTCACCACAGTGGCCAAGCGCTTCAACCAGATAACGTCCGCGTTCCTGTTCGGGCGTCAGGTCGCCGTTCACCACCCAGCCGGACTTCATGTAGAGAAGTTTCCAGCCGCCAACCGCCGCACGGACGTTGAACGGAAAGCCCACCTTATGCGGCTGGCTCGGCGTTGCGACCGGTGGCAGGGTTTGCAGGAACGCATGAAGGTCAACCACGTCTTGCGGCTGGGCGTGGCTGTAACTCGCATAGGGGAAGACCGGATAATAGTGCTGCCCCTCGGGCGAGACACCGCGCAGCATCGCATTCGCCAGATCAAGATCGCTCCATTTGCCGATGCCATTTTCCGGGTCGGGCGAGATATTCGGCGCCACAAAGGTTCCGAAAGGCGATGCAAACTCCTGTCCGCCGCCAAGGCTGAATTTCGCGTCCCCCTCGGCATCTGCTGCCGCATGGCACGAGGCACAACCGCCCGCCCAGAAGATCTGCTCGCCGCGCGTCGCATCTCCGGTCAACCCAGCCAGCGCATCTGCGGGCAAAGGCTGCGGACGGGTCAGGACCAGAAACCCGGCAACTCCCAGAACGCCAAGACCGAAAAGACCAAGAATCAGACGACGCATGACAAGGCACCCGTATTTCTATGTGGTTTGATGTTGAAGGCAGGATGCACGGATGGATCGCACGCGCATAGCCCCGGCTTTCGGCCAGAGGCAAGAGCGGCGCCCCGATCGCCAGTAGCGAAGGGCGCCGCGAAAGTCAGTCTCAGTTGGCCGCGGCGCGGAACGCCTTGTGACATCCGCCACACGACCCGCCAAGCGCATCCATCGCGCCCTGAAGGCTCGCAAGATCCTTGCCTGCCGCAGCTTGCATGGCCGTTGCCGCCGTGCTCCAGGCTTCGACCTTGGCACCGATGTCCGACCCTTCGGCCCAGATCGCGGGCAAAGCGTTGGTCGCCGGGTTCGCGGTATTGTCCGATCCGGCTGGCCACAGCATCGGCAGGTCGAGATTGACGACACCAACGATCGCATCCGCAGCCGACTGTGCCGCCGCCGCGTCGTAAGGCGTTTCGCCCTTTGCCATCGAGGCAAGTGCGCCAATGCTTAGGGCGTTGATCTCCATCAGGCCCTGACGTGCCTTGATCTGCTGGCCGAAGGGCGCATCCTCGGCAATCGCCGCACCGGCAACCGCAAAAGCAATGGCCGACAGGCCAAGCGCGAGTTTCTTCATTCCGTCCTCCTTGTTGTTCAGTCCAAGCAGGATAGGGCCGAAGCTGAATGTGACCATTCGCAAAAATCGCAACGCACTCCGATAATTTCGCACAGCTTGATGCTGCGCGGAAAAGGTACGCCTTTTCAATGCTTTGCCTCAAAGCGCGCGTTCTGCGGGCTTGAAACCTACGAAAACGTGATCGGCCAGCGACCCCGGCCGATGGTTGCGGGCAGCCAGACCAGCTCTGGAATGGCTGCCACGCATGTCGATCATTCAGGCTTGCGATAGGCTTTGTGGCAGCTTGCGCACGCGCCGCCGACCCCTTCCATCGCGGCCTTCAGGCTGGCAGCGTCGGTTCCTGCGGCCGAAACCATCGCATCAGAGGCCTGCGCCAGTTGCGTGAATTTCTCGGTGCGCTTGTCGGCCTGGCTGAAGATTTCGGGCAGGGCAGAGCTGTCTTGCGCCGTGTTGGCGTCGGTGCCATCGACCCACATGAACGAGGTGTCGGTAGTGGCCAGCAGCTTGAGATTGTTTGCCGCCACCGTCGCAGCCGTCTGGTCATAGGGGACATCGCCCTTGGCCATGCCGCCTAGCTTGGCGAGGTTCATCGCCATCATCAGCATGTAGCCGTGGCGCGCTTGAACGATCTCGCCCGGATCGTTGATGTCTTGTGCTGCGACGCTGCCTGCGAGAAGCGCGCCAGCAGCGGCAAGCCCGAGAATGTATTTCCGCATGATGACTCCTTGGAAGCGAAATGCTTCGCCGCCACTGGCACCAGACGAGGTTCCCAAATCAATCCAACCAACCTATAACTCGGGGTATAAGTATTGGAAG
>JBATMT010000323.1:0-6647 GCA_049289975.1 Paracoccaceae bacterium
TCCTGACACTGCCGATTGCCTATTTGCAGGATCTGATGGCGGACCGGCCGGGGGCCGGGGCGTCGCTGATTGCGGTGCAGCGCATCTGTGGGGATGCGACCTATGCTGCGGCCTTTGCCATTGGCACGGCGTTGTCGGGCTATGGATTTGCGGCTGTTCTGGGGGCTATGGCGGCTGTGACGTCAGGTCTTTTCCTGTGGCTCCTTGACCGGCGCTGAGGCTCTGCGCAGGGTCCGTGAGGCAGGGAGAATGCGGCATGGAACGGCTCAAGCTGATGCTGAGGCATCATACCATCATCGGGATCATTCTGGCGGTGGTCGCGGGCGTGGTAATCGTGGCACGAGCCGACATGCCGTGGCTTTGGGCGCTGGCGCTGCTGGGTATACCGGCGCAGATGATGAACGAATACAACCTGCATCGTCATATCTTCCACCTGCCGCCGCCGGACCGGCAATGGCAGTTCGATCTGCTGTACCGGGCGCACTACGGGCACCATGATTTTCCGACCAACAAGGAGTTGATCTTTGCGCCGGATTTCGTGGTCTTTCCGGTGCTGGTGATCAACTTTTCGGTCGTGTGGGGTTTGTTGACGGTGCTTGGCGTGTCATGGGCCTTGCAGGGTGCGGCGGCCATCGTGCTGATCGGTGGCGCGGCGACCTTCCTTGCCTATGAGTGGTTTCACACCACCGCGCATATGACCGTCAGGAAGACTGCCATCGAGCGGCATGTCACGACGCTGCACAACCAGCATCATTTCCGCGATTTCTCGAAATGGTTCCATGTGACGGCGGGCGGCGAGATCATCGACCGGATGATGGGCACTGCGATCGACCGCGAGGCGCTGAAAGTCCAGCAGCGGATCGAGTTCATCCGCACGCTGGGCATGCGGCCCGATGACCCGCGTCTTGTTGCGTCGCGGGTGAAGTTCGCCGGACGGTATGGATTGACCGGTGACGAAATCGCCAGAGCGGCGCGGGCCTGAGGGGCGGGAGCCTCCGGCGGGGGTATTTCGGGTCGAAAAATGAGAAAGTAATGGTTGTTTTCTGACGATAACAACAACGGGGGATGAGGCGCGATGCGATCATCGTCCAGTGGCAGGTGGTCAGCGCCGCATGCCAAAAGCGCGGGCCCCTTTCAGAGCCACGCGAAGAAGTCTTTGGGTGCCTGACCGAGCAACTGGCGGGCAAGGCTTGCTCCTGCTTCGGTCGCGTCGGAGATGGCGCAGCGGACTTCGCCACGGATCACGTCGGAGCCATCGGGGCGCAGGATCTCGCCGCGGAGCCAGAGGCCGTCGGATGCATGCATGGCAAGGCCGGCGATGGGGGTCTGGCAGGAGCCGTCAAGTGTCGCAAGATAGGCGCGCTCGGCGGCAAGGCGTTCGCCTGTGGGGGTGTCGTGGATGGGCGCAAGCAGCGCTTCGGCGCGCGGGTCATCGGTGCGGCGTTCGATGCCGATGGCGCCCTGAGCGACGGCGGGGAGCATGTCTTCGGGCTCGATAACCGAGCGGGCGACCATCTCCATGCCAAGGCGGTTCAGTCCGGCCATGGCGAGGAAGGTGGCGGCGGCGACGCCTTCCTGAAGCTTTTTCAGGCGGGTCTGCACGTTGCCGCGAAACTCGACGAGGTTGAGGTCGGAGCGGTAGTTGGCAAGCTGGGCACGGCGACGCAGGCTCGACGAGCCGACGGTTTCGCCCATTGGCAGGCTGTAGACGTCTTCGTAGGTGATCGACACGAAGGCGTCGCGCACGTCTTCGCGCGGCAGGTAGCAGCCGATCATCAGCCCTGCGGGTTGCAGCGTCGGCATGTCCTTCATCGAATGGACGGCGATGTCGATGCCGCCAGAGGTCAGCGCCTCCTCGATCTCGCGGGTGAAGAGGCCCTTGCCGCCGATCTCTTTCAGCGGGCGGTCGAGCACCTTGTCGCCCGTGGTCTTGATCACCACGATCTCGAACGCGGCTTCGGGCAGGCCGTGCGCCTCCATCAGCCGGTTGCGGGTTTCATAGGCCTGCGCGAGCGCCAGAGGCGAGCCGCGCGTGCCGATCTTCAGCGGAGAGGTTGGGTCGGGCATCTGCATGAGCAATCCCTAGCCCGCGACATGAGGCCGCGCAATGGGGTGCAAAATGCTGGGTGCTTGACATCGGGTCGCAGGCGACCTTGAAAGGAGTGCCCGAGGAGTGACACATGACCAAGACACTATTGCGCGCCTTGAAAGGCGAAACCCTGCCGACGCCACCGATCTGGATGATGCGGCAGGCGGGGCGGTATTTGCCGGAATATCGGGCGACGCGGGCCAAGGCGGGGGACTTCCTGTCGCTTTGCTATGCGCCGGAACTGGCGGCGGAAGTGACTTTGCAGCCGATCCGGCGTTACGGGTTCGATGCGGCGATCCTGTTTGCCGACATCTTGCTGATCTGTCAGGCGCTGGGTGCGAAGCTGTGGTTCGAGACGGGCGAAGGGCCGCGGCTGTCGACGATCCGCAGCCGGGCGGATTTCGAGGCGCTTAGGCCGGTGGGCGACATCCACGAAGTGCTGTCGCCGGTGTATGAGACGGTGAAGATACTGTCGCGGGAACTGCCCAAGGAAACCACGCTGATCGGGTTTGCCGGCGCGCCGTGGACAGTGGCGACGTATATGATTGCCGGGCGGGGCACGCCGGATCAGGGTCCGGCACATGCGCTGAAAGCGGCGGACCGCGCGCTTTTTGTGCAGGTGATTGATCTGTTGACCGAAGCGACCATCGAATATCTCTCGGCACAGGTCGAGGCCGGGGCCGAGGTGGTGAAGCTGTTTGACAGCTGGGCAGGGTCGCTGAAGGGCGCGGACTTCATCGACTTCGCGGTGCTGCCTGCGGCGAAGATCATTGCGGCGCTGAAGGCGCGGCATCCGGGGTTGCCGATCATCGCCTTCCCGCGGGAAGCCGGGCAGGGCTATGTCGGCTTTGCCAAGGCAACCGGTGCGGACTGCGTGGCGCTGGATAACTCGGTGTCGGCAGAGTGGGCTGCGGCGAATGTGCAGGTGGATGGGTGCGTGCAAGGCAACCTTGCGCCCCATCACATGGTCACCGGCGGCGAGGCGATGGACACAGAGATCCGGCGGATCGTGAAGGCGTTTTCCAAGGGCCCGCATATCTTCAACCTTGGTCACGGGATCACGCCGGACGCCGATCCCGAGAATGTCGCGCGGATGGTTGAAGTGGTGCGTCAGGGCTAGGGTAAATCCTCTCCCATCGCCTCGGCCACGGCCCTTCCTGACAAGACTGCGCCGTGTGTCGTGCCGAAATAGTCCGGCTCGCATGCCTCGCCCGCAAACCACAGCGCGCCGTCCCAGTCCGGACCTGCCAGGGCTGCCCGGGTCTTTCCCGAGGTGCCGACGGCGTTGAAACTGTAGGCTCCCAGCGCATGAGGGTCCTGCGCCCAGCGGCTGATCTGAGCGCCCACGGGGGCGGGAAAATCGCTTCCGAACATGGCGCGAAGGGCCTCGGTTGCCTCGGCCACGGTTTCATCATCCGACCGAGGTTCGAGCGCCCGGGCGGCATCGGCCGCATTGAAGCCCAACAGGACCGGAGCCTTGAGGACACGGGCCAGCGACAGCCATTCGGCCCATTCGCCGGGGCGCGGGCCAAGCCATTCGATCCAGTCTGCGTCGTCGGGCCAGGCCACCTTGTCGAAGTGCAGCCAGCATTTGTTCAAGAGACCCATGCGCAGGCTTTCGATGGCCTTTGTCCTTTGCGCGTCCAGCGGCTTGCCGAAGCTGATCTTGCCGGACTGAAGCACACCCAGAGGGACGGTCACAAGGATGCGGTCGGCCTCGAATGTCTGGCCGTTGGCCAGCGTGACCCGACCGGGCTGAAGGGCGGCGACCGGGTGCGACAGTCGTATATCGAGACCTTCGGCCATTCCGGTGATCACCTGCGAAAAGCCCCCGGGGAAGATCACGTCTTCGCCGCCGAACTGCTTGCCCGCATCGCCGTGCCATGCGGAAAGCTCCGAGGCGCTTCCGCCATATTCCTGTTCCAGGGTGCTATTGATCAGGTGGTTCAGCAGGCGACGATCCGTTTCATTGGCTGCCGCCCATTCCGGCGCCTGCCGAACAGCGGCATCCAGCGAAGTATCTTGCGATTGGGTCTCGGCCCGACGCAAGGCGGCTGCCAGAATGGCTTCTGCGCCGCTGTCGTCGGGTTCGATGACTTCCCCACTCTCGGAAAGGAAGACGGAGGCATCATAGGAGGTTTCGACCCTTGCTGCGATCACCAGGTCTGCAAGGTCGGACATGGGGTTCCCATCAATTCCGTGGATCCAGCTTGCGCCCATGTCCACCGGTAGGTCCGGCCAGAGATGCGATGTATGAACACGCCCACCAATGCGGTCGCGGGCCTCCAGCACGGTGACCAGATGGCCCATGGCGGCAAGAACTCGTGCCGCGGCAAGGCCGGACAGTCCCGCGCCCACGATGACAATCTGTTTGCGGGCAGATGCCGCTCGGACGGGCGCGGCGGCGAGGCAGGCAGCTAAGGCTGCGGCGACAAACTGGCGACGGTGCATGGATACCTCTTGACTGAGGTCAGTAGGGACCTGACCTCAGGAAAAAAATCAAGCCCAGCGGCCAAGTGGTATAGGTCACAGATATTGACTTAACCCGGCGCCCGGATCATGGTCGCGCCACTTGCGGCCTGAGGAGGGTGCTATGCAGTGGAATCAGGTCCTCGCGACCCGGACATCGCGGATGAAGGCATCCGAAATCCGTGAGCTTCTGAAGCTTCTGGATCAACCGGACATCATCTCTTTCGCGGGCGGCATTCCCGACCCGAAGCTGTTTCCGTCTGATGCGTTCCGGGCGGCTTTTGGCGACGCCCTGACCGGCGAGCAGGCGGCAGGGGCGCTGCAATATTCGGTGTCCGAGGGCTTCAAGCCGCTGCGCGAGTGGATCGCTGGTGAAATGGGCAAGATCGGCATTGCCTGCGATGCGGACAATATACTGATCACGTCCGGCTCGCAGCAGGGGCTTGATTACCTTGGCAAGCTGATGATTTCGCCCAACGATACGGTTTTGCTTGGGTGGCCGACCTATCTGGGTGCGCTTGGGGCGTACAACGCCTATGAGCCGACCTATGACCGGCTTGATCCGCGCGGCAACCGTTCGGCGGAAAGTTTCCGCGCCAAAGCAGAGGCGGCTGGCGGGCGGGTGAAGTTTGCTTACCTGTCGGTCGACTTCGCCAACCCAACCGGCGAGACGCTGGACCGGGCGGCGCGCGAGGCGGTGATCGATCTGGCCGACGAACTGGAAATCGCGATCGTCGAGGACGCGGCCTATCAGTCGCTGCGATTTGACGGCGAGGCGATCCCGCCGATTCTGGCTCTTGAGATAGCGCGCAAAGGCTCGATCGAGGCGGCGCGGACGGTGTATTGCGGATCGTTTTCCAAGACTTTGGCACCGGGGCTGCGCATCGGCTGGGTATGCGGGGCCAAGGAAGTGATCTCGAAGCTGGTGCTGTTGAAGCAGGCGGCCGATCTTCATTCGGCGACGACGAACCAGATCGTTGTGAACCAAGTAGCGCGGACGATCTTTGAGGATCACGTTGCGAAACTGCGGTCGGTCTATATGGCGCGGCGCGATCATCTGTTGAAGGCGCTGAAACGCGAGATGCCGGAAGGCGTGACATGGACGAAGCCCGAGGGCGGCATGTTCGTGTGGCTGACGCTGCCAGAGCATATTGATGCGGCGGACCTGCTGGCCCGGTCGCTGAAGACCGAGCGGGTGGCGTTCGTTCCAGGGCGGGCGTTCTTTGCCGACGCATCGAACGGCAACACGCTGCGCCTGAGTTTTTCGTGCGCGGACGAGGCCGCGATTGACGAGGGCATGCGGCGGCTGGCGCGACTGATCCGGGCCGCGTGATGGTGGGGGCGGGCTGGGTCGCGGCGACGCTTGCAGGCTCGGCCGGGCAGGTTGCGCGCAACATTGCGCAATCGAACCTGACCAAGCAGATCGGGACAGTGGGCGCAACGCAGGTGCGGTTCCTGTTTGGCCTGCCTTTCGCGGTGCTGTTTCTGGCGCTGGTGCATCATTTCACGGGTGAGGCGATTCCGGCGCCCGGCGCCAAGACGTTGGGATATACGGCGGCTGGAGCGGTGGCGCAGATCGGCGGCACCGCGATGATGCTGAAAATCATGCAGACGCGATCCTTTGCGGTGACGACGGCGTGGCTCAAGACCGAGCCGGTGCTGATCGCGCTGGCGGGGGTGGTGGTGCTGGGCGATTGGCTGACATGGCCTGCGTTGCTGGCGATTGCGATTGCGACGGCGGGCGTGATGCTGACCACGCTGAAACCCGGCATGGGCAAGGCCCTGCTGGCCGAGATCGGACCGGCGGCAAGCGGGCTTGTGGCGGCGGCGATGTTCGGAGCGGCGGCCATTGGCTTTCGCGGGGGGATCATTTCACTGCCCGAGGGAGGGTTCCTGATCCGGGCGACCACGACGCTGGTGCTTAGTCTGGTCTTGCAGACGGCAATCTTGCTGGTGTGGATGGCGCTGTTTGACCGTCAGGCGCTGGTCGGCTCGTTCCGGGTCTGGCGCGGATCACTGGGGGCCGGATTTCTGGGTGCTGCTGCGTCGCAATGCTGGTTCATCGGCTTTTCGCTGACGAGTGCGGCGA
>JBATMT010000324.1:0-4177 GCA_049289975.1 Paracoccaceae bacterium
CTCGTTGCTGCCAACGGGCGGGGCAAATCTTCGCTTCTGCATTGCCTTGCCGGGACGCTCGACACGACTGCTGGCGAGATCACCCGCGCGCGTGGTCTTACAGTCGGGCACGTTACCCAGGACGTTCCCGAGAAGCTCCTCGCCATGACGCTTCGCGAGGCTGTCGCCTCGGCGCTTGATCGTGAAACGGCGGAGACTGAAAGCTGGCGTGTCGATGTGACGCTCGACGGGCTACAGGTGCCTGACGCATTCCGTGACCAGCGGCTTGCCGATTTGTCCGGCGGTTGGCAGCGTACGGCGTTGCTCGCCCGCGCCGCAGTTACAGATCCTGACCTGTTCTTGCTCGACGAGCCTACCAACCACCTTGACCTTGGGCGCATTGGCAAGCTGACCGAATGGCTTGCGACTTTGCCCCGTCAGGTCGGTGTCATCGCCGCCAGCCACGATCGCGCCTTTCTTGATGATGTGACCAGCCGCACGCTGTTCTTGCGGGCCGAGAAAAGCCGCCTTTTCAGTTTGCCCTACAGCGCCGCTCGCGCCGCCTTGACCGAGACGGATGAAGCTGATGCCCGCGCTTTCGACAATCGCATGAAAGAGGCCGAGCAACTGCGCAAACAGGCGGCGAAACTGAAGAACATCGGAATCAACTCGGGCAGCGACCTGCTGACCATCAAGACCAAGCAGTTGAAGGAACGTGCCGACAAGATCGAACAGTCCGCGCGCCCCGCCCATCTGGAACGCTCGGCCGGAGCAATCCGACTTGCCAACAGCGGAACGCACGCAAAGGCGCTTCTTACGCTCAACGACGCGTCAATTTTGACGCCCGACGGCAGGCCCCTGTTTTCAACTGGCCCGAAGTGGATCGAACGTGGCGACCGCGTCGTTCTTCTGGGGGCAAACGGCGCCGGTAAGACCCAGATGGTCGAAGCCGTGCGCCGGGCCTGCCTTGGGGCCGAGGGCGCTATCCGCGCCGTTCCAACTCTTGTCCTCGGTCATTCCGATCAGGGGCTTGCGCAATTGCCGGACAAGGCGCTTCCGTTCGACCTCGTCTCGCGCCTTGCCTCGGGCGATCACGCTACGCGTAGTCTTCTTGCCGGGGCGGGCATCCGCGCCGACCGTCAGGATCAACCGGTTGCGACGCTGTCGGGAGGGCAGAAGGCCCGCCTCGCCATGTTGCTTCTGAGGCTTGTGCAACCCAATTTCTACCTACTCGACGAACCGACCAACCATCTGGACATTGACGGGCAGGAGGCGCTGGAGACCGAGCTTCTGGCTCACGGTGCGACCTGCTTGCTTGTGAGCCATGACAGAAGCTTCATCCGCGCCGTCGGCAACCGCTTCTGGCTGATCGAGCGAAAGAAACTCGTCGAGGTCGAGGACCCCGAAGCCTTCTTCCATGCAGCTTTGGCCGCACCTTAGCGGCGCGGGCGTTCAAGCCATTTCGCAGGTGGTAGCGCGTTTTGTGACGGCTGCCCGCGCGCGGACAAAAAGCAAAACGTAATGAAAACAATTGACTAGATTTTTTCGTTAACCAGATTTTCACATATTCACGACGATCGGGCATGTAAGATATCTTCGTGCGCCAGAGTCTTTGGCGCGGCCGCCGACCGCGCGTTAGCCGGGCCCGTCGCCATGACTGCGACGGAGTTGGGCAAGAGATTGCGGGGCAGGAAGCCGATCAAAACAGACAGGGTGATCCGCCGGGACTTCACATCCCGGCTTTGCTCGCCTATAGGGGCGGCTTGATCCCACCGGAGTCCTCCTGATGCAAGGCAGCGCCAACCTGAACCTGATGATCAAGGCCGCCCGCAAGGCTGGGCGCAGTCTCGTCAAGGACTTCCGCGAAGTCGAGAATCTGCAAGTCTCGCTCAAGGGGGCAGGGGACTTCGTGAGCCGCGCCGACGTGGCCGCCGAAAAGATCATCAAGGAAGAGTTGATGGGCGCGCGCCCGACCTATGGATGGGTCGGCGAAGAGACCGGCGAGACGGCAGGTCAGGACCCGACGCGCCGCTGGATCGTTGATCCGCTCGACGGCACCACCAATTTCCTGCACGGCTTGCCGCATTGGGCTGTGTCCATCGCGCTTGAGCATAAGGGCGAAATCGTCGCGGCAGTTGTCTTTGACCCGGCCAAGGACGAAATCTACTGGTCCGAAAAAGGGGCTGGTGCCTGGATGAACGAAAGCCGCATCCGGGTTTCGGCCCGCAAGTCGATGTCCGAGGCACTTCTTGCCACTGGAGTACCGTTCGGCACCAAGAAAACGTTGCCCGCCACCATGCGCGATCTGGCACGTCTGATGCCCGCCACCGCAGGCGTCCGCCGCTGGGGCGCTGCTTCGCTCGACCTCGCATATGTCGCGGCTGGCCGCTACGATGGCTACTGGGAACGTGAACTCAGTGCCTGGGACATGGCCGCCGGGTTGCTGCTCGTCCGCGAAGCCGGTGGCCTGATTGGCGCAGTTCGCGAGGGACGCGATATTCTGGAATCTGGCAGCGTTATCGCCGCCAACGCCGATCTTTTCGAGCCCCTCGCCGGTATCCTTCGCGAACCGGCCTGATCTCAGCGGTCGTCGGTTGCAACCAGCGACTTGTAAAGGTCATGGTTCGGGCAGAATTCGGACTGCTGTGCAGTCATATCGCTTGCCAGATAATGTCGGCATTGCTTGACCGCACTGCAATCCTCGCAGGCCGCGACCGCCCACGCATAGTCATGCCGATTGCGCGAGAAGTCATCTGCCGTGAGCCCAAACCTGGCTGCCATAGCCATCTGCCGCTCGGTGACTTTTTCAGGTGCCTGCACCAGTAGTTTCAACTCGTCCTTGTTCAGCCCCAGATCGTCCAGTTCTTCCGGGCGAAGCTGTTCGATTTCCTGAAGCTCACGATAATGCTTCACGAACTGTCTGAATTTTTCCAGCATGTTGAGCGCGCCTCCTTGGCCGCAAATGGGATTTGCGGCGAACCTAGCAGGCACCATTGGCGATGGATTGATGTGGATCAAAAGTCAGCGATTTGGCGGCCGACGTGATGATGCAATCGCATCATCTGGGCAACCGCACAGTCACCGCCGTCATTCGGCAGCGACCGCCGACGGTTCCACCAACAGCACGATGTCTTGCATGATCCGGTTCAATTCGAAATCCTTGGGCGTATAGACCCGCGCCACGCCAAGTTTCTTCAACGCCACCGCATCGTCATCAGGGATGATGCCGCCGACAATGACCGGAACATGAGCCAATCCCGCGTCGCGCATGCGGTCCATTACCTCTGCAATCAGCGGCAAGTGGCTGCCCGACAGGATCGACAACCCTACGACATGCGCATCTTCTTCTCCGGCGCGTGCGACGATCTGCTCGGGTGTCAGACGGATCCCTTCATAAGTGATGTCCATGCCGCAATCGCGCGCCCGCGCAGCAATCTGTTCGGCGCCGTTGGAATGGCCGTCCAGCCCCGGTTTCCCGACAAGAAACTTGAGCCGCCGTCCCAGTTTGGACGACACCAGATCGACCGCCTCGCGGATCGTTTCAAGACCTTCGGTCCGGTTTGACGGGTTCTTGGACACGCCGGTCGGGCCACGATATTCGCCATGCACCTGGCGCATCACCCCGGCCCACTCGCCAGTCGTGACACCCGCCTTTGCCGCAGCCACCGAAGCTGGCATGATATTGCCACCCGCTGTCGCTGCTTCCCTCAACTCTGCCAACGCTTTCGCAACTGCTGCCGCATCGCGCGAGGAGCGCCAGTTGTTCAGTCGCCCGATCTGATCTTGCTCGACCGCCGGGTCCACAGTCAGGATCGAGCCATCCCCCGCCGTAAGCGGCGACGCCTCTCCGGCTTGCCAACGGTTGACGCCGACGACCACGGTTTCATTGGTCTCGATCCTGTTGATGCGCGCCGCGTTACTCTCGACCAGTCGCGCCTTCATGTAGTCGATCGAAGCGATGGCCCCGCCCATCCCGTCCAGCGTTGCCAATTCGGCCCGCGCGCCGTCTTTCAGGGCTTCGACTTTTGCGGCGATAACGGGGTTGCCATCGAACAGATCGCCAAATTCCAGCAGATCGGTCTCATATGCGAGGATCTGCTGCATCCGCAGTGACCATTGCTGGTCCCACGGACGCGGCAGCCCAAGCGCCTCGTTCCAGGCTGGAAGCTGGACGGCGCGCGCGCGCGCGTTCTTGGAC
>JBATMT010000325.1:0-2255 GCA_049289975.1 Paracoccaceae bacterium
GCGGGGGTGAGAGCCGGAAGCGGCGCCCTGAGGACGGTGTCGGTCAGGGCCGGGTCCGAGAACGCAAGGACGGAAAAGCCCGAGGACGTGGCGTGGAAGGCCAGCGTATCGGCGTCTTCCATCATGATGCGCATGCCGTGGGCAGAGCTGTAGGCGTAGGCCATCGTCACGAGGCGACCCGCCACCAGATGTGACATGTGCGCGGTTTCGCCCGTGGCGGTGGCGAGCGCCTGAAGGATCGGCTGCGCGGCTTCGCGGGTTGGCACTGTCGCCTCGCGCAGCGCCGCGAGCCGCAGGACAGCGGGGCCGATTCGATATTCGCGGGCGGTGCCCACCTGCTCGATCAGGCCATGGTCCATCAGTTCGGTCATGAGCCGATAGCAGGTGGCCTTGTTGGTTCCAGACAGCCGCGCCAGTTCCGACAGGCCGACAAGCGGGCGCTGCCTTGTGAAAAGATCAAGCAATACCAGAGCTTTCGACGTCGTTCCCATGGTGACGCTTTCATTGGGCAGAGGGGCGTTGCGGCATTCTTTCATTTTTGTTGACAGAAGAACATACCGCCGTCAATCTAAAATAGAACCAACGGTTCAAATAATAAACCGATTAGCTGCGGGAGACGGGTAATCGGATCAATCAGGCGGCGCACCGGCGACGGGCGTCTGGGGGAGAGCCACAAATGTCTGACACCAATGCGCCGCAGGGCGCGAACCAGCTTCGCGCCAACTCGCTGGGAGCGGCGGCCATCACCTTTCTGGTCATCTCGGCGGCAGCGCCGCTGACGGCGGTTGCGGGGGGCGTGCCGATCAGCATGCTTTTGGGCAATGGCGCGGGGATCGCGGGAAGTTATGCGATTGTCACGGCGGTTCTTTTGATATTCGCGGTGGGTTATGTCGCCATGGCGCGGCACATCCGCAATGCTGGCGCGTTCTATGCCTTTACCGCACAGGGTCTGGGCGGGCGTGCAGGCGGCGCGGCGGCAATGGTGGCGATCCTTGCCTACAACGCCATGCAGATCGGGATTCTGGGGCTGCTGGGTGCGGCGGCGTCCGGGACGTTTGCGGGCATCGGCATCGTTCTGCCTTGGTGGGCGTGGTCCTATATCGCCATCGCCATCGTGGCGGTGCTGGGTTATCGGCAACTGGACCTGTCAGCCAAGATCCTGATGGTGCTGGTGGCTCTGGAATACCTTATCGTGGTGATCATTGATCTTGCCATCGTCGGACAGGGCGGCGATTCCGGGCTGACGCTGGCGCCGTTCAGCTGGGGTCAGGTCATGAGCGGTGCGCCGTCCATCGGGCTTTTGTTCTGTTTTGCCGCCTTCATCGGCTTTGAGGCGACGACGATCTATGCCGAGGAGGCGCGCGATCCCCGGGTGAGCGTGCCACGGGCGACCTATGGCTCGGTGCTGCTGATCGGGATATTCTACATGATCACCGCCTGGCTGATGGCTGCGGGGGTCGGTGTGGACAAGCTGTTGCCAACCTTGCAGGGGCTGGCCGATCCGACGACGTTCCTCTTTGACCTTGCGGGTCGTTATGTCGGCGGGCCTGTTCCGACGATCATGGGGTTCTTGTTCGTGTCGAGCCTGTTTGCCGCTGTGCTGGCGTTCCACAACGGGGTGGCGCGTTACAAATATGTGGCGGGTCGCGAGGGGTTGTTGCCCGATGCCGTCGGCGTGACCCATGACCGCCACCAGAGCCCGCATGTGGGTTCGGTGCTGCAAACGATCCTTGCGGTGATCGTGGTCACGATCTTTGCCGCGCTCGGGATGGACCCGGTGTTGCAGCTCTTTACCTGGCTCACGCAGCTTGGCGCGCTTGGTATCGTCGGGCTGATGGCGGCGACCTCGTTTTCGGTCATCGGGTTCTTCTCGCGCAATCCGGGGACCGGCGAAGGTGCAATGGCGTCGAAAGTCCTGCCGTTCATCGCGGGGCTGGCAATGCTGGCGCTTTTCGTGGTGAGTTTCGCCAAGTTCGGCGAGATGATCGGGGTGACGGGGCTGTTGGGCGTGGCGCTGCCGATGCTGGTACTTGTGGCGGCGCTGGTCGGGCTTGCACTGGCCAGCAATCTGGCGCGGCGTGATCCGGCGCGGTTTGCGCGGCTGGGTCAGGGCCGCTGAGCTTCTACCATGACGCCGGGCGGCAAAGGGTCGCCCGGCCGTGACATACAAGGAAGCAAGTGATGGCTGGCCCGACACAAACCGATATCGACCTTCTTTCCAAGCGACCGGTGACCGCTGGCAGGCTGCTGATTGA
>JBATMT010000326.1:0-2238 GCA_049289975.1 Paracoccaceae bacterium
CTTCCAAGGCTCACCTGAACCAATGATGGTTGCCGGGAACGAGAGCGTATGGAAGGGCACGTTGTCCTTGCCCATGAACTGCACATAGCGCACGTCGGACGCGCCCATGTCGGTGCGCCACCAGCGCTGCCACGCACTGTCGGGCAGGCCATTCGCGTCGGCCCATTCAGCCGTACCGGCAATATATTCGATGGGCGCGTCAAACCAGACATAGAAGACCTTGCCTTCCATTCCCGGCCAGGGTTCGTCGCCCTTCTTGACCGGAACGCCCCAATAGAGATCGCGGGTGATGCCACGGTCTTGCAGCCCGTCGCCGTCGTTCAGCCATTTTTTGGCGATCGACGTGGTCAGGATCGGCCAATCGGCTTTGGAATCGATCCACGTCTCTATCTTGTCCTTCATGGCGCGTTGGCGCAGGTACAGGTGCTTTGTCTCGCGCACCTCCAGATTGGTCGAGCCCGAGATGGTCGAGCGTGGATTGATCAGATCGGTCGGGTCCAACTGCTTTGTGCAGTTTTCACACTGGTCACCCCGAGCAGCCTCATAGCCGCAGTTCGGGCAGGTCCCGGTGATATAACGGTCGGGCAGGAAGCGCCCGTCATCGATGGAATAGACCTGCTTTTCAGAGACTTCGGTAATGTAGCCGTTCTTGTCGAGCGCTCCGGCGAAATGCTGGGTCAGCTTGTGGTTCCGCTGGCTCGATGAGCGACCGAAGTGGTCGAACGACAGGCGGAAGCCACGCGCAATGTCTGCCTGAACCTCGTGCATCTCGGCGCAGTAGATCTCAACTGGCTTGCCAGCCTTTGCGGCGGCAAGTTCTGCGGGTGTGCCATGTTCGTCGGTGGCACAGATGAACATGACCTCGTGCCCCATGGCCCTGCAGAAACGGGCATAGAGATCGGCAGGCAATTGCGAGCCGACGAGGTTGCCCAGATGCTTGATGCCGTTGATGTAAGGGATCGCCGAGGTGATGAGAATCCGGGCCATGTCTGCCTTTCCGTCCTGTGCCGGGCTCATTTAGCCCTAACGAACGCCAAGGGCCAGAGGGTCGCGCGTCGTCATGCAGCCAAAGCATGGGCGACCACCCTGGAGGCAGCGGTGTATTCCGAACTCTCTGAGGCTATTCACGTTGCGGGGCGGGTCAAGAAGAACGCCCGTGGCGGAACCTTGGCCTTACTGCTTCAGGATCCTGACCTTTATGTTCAGATGAACGTCGTCACCGGCAAGGTCGGGGAAGCCTGTTGCGCCGAATTCGTGTCGATGCACCACGCCCGACAGTTTGACGGTCAGCACATCGCGCGAGCCTTGAGCGCTGCCTGCTGGCCGGAAGATCTGGGCTTGCAAGGTAAGTGGCCGGGTGACGCCGCGGATCGTGACCTTGCCCTGAACAACGGCACCTTGGCCGTCTGATCGGATGCTGGTGCTTTGGAAATCGATCGTCGGATAGGACTTGGTGAATAGAACCGAGTCGCTCTTCAGCGCGTCGGTGGCAAACGGCAAGCCCATCTCGGTCCGTGAGGCATCAAGCGCCACTTTTACATTGCTGGCCGCAGCTTTGTCGAAGTCGAGCGTGATGTCTGCCGTTGCGACGGGCATCAAGCCTTTCAGGTTGCTCTGCGGCGAGGTTATCTGGAACCCGACTTGCGATGCAGCGGCGTCGAGCTGGTAGTGGACGGGAAAGGCCATTGCCGGCCCGGCAAGGGAGAAGGCAGCTAGGCAGGCAAGGGCGTGGCAGCGCATTGAATTCTCCCGGACCGTCAAGAAACGTAACTGCGTCAGTCTAGGCCATAACTGCGCCTCGGGAAGTCAGTTCCGTGTGATGTGGTCCAGCCTTGACCTTTGCTCTGCGCAAAGGCGAAGGTCGGCAGGCGGCATGGATGGGGAATGCGATGGATCGTATCAGACTTGGGGCATCTGGGCCGGAGGTGTCTCGCATTTGTCTGGGCACCATGACCTGGGGGAACCGGAACACCGAAGCCGAGGGTCATGCCCAGATGGAGCAAGCCCGTGTGGCCGGTGTCGATTTCCTCGACACGGCAGAAATGTACCCGGTCAACCCGATCACCGAGGAAACCATCGGGTGGACCGAAGAGATCATCGGCAGTTGGAACGCGAAAACCGGGCGGCGCGACGATTGGGTGATTGCGACCAAGATCGCCGGAGAGGGGTCAAAGGCGCGGGGCGGTGAGCCGATCCTTGGCAAATCCGTCAGCGCCTGTATCGACGCTTCGCTGCGGC
>JBATMT010000327.1:0-2284 GCA_049289975.1 Paracoccaceae bacterium
GTCTTGTCTTCCTTCAGGTAGTTTTTGTCACTTTTTTCAGGTGTCGCGGCGCGTCGGGATCTATTCCAGCCTCACGAGCGAATTTTTCAACCATGGCATAAAATGAAACGATCAGCGTGAGAGGGTCCAACAGCGGATGACCTGTCCGAACGAATGAAAGTGGATTCGCTTTGCTCGCCTTCGTTGAAGTGACAAAGGCTTTGGCGCCCTTCTCAGCCAGTTGGTCGGCTATATCCACGACCGTGTTCTCCGCAGCATCTTGTGCAGCAAATGCTATCACGGGGAAGCCTGCTTGAACGATTGAAACAGGACCGTGCAAAACTTCAGCCGACGAATAACTTTCGGCATGCAACTGACTGACTTCCTTGAACTTAAGGGCGGCCTCGCAGGCTACAGCATACGCGGGGCCCCGACCAAGGGTAAACAATGACGCCTGCCCCCGCAACGCGGCCCTCAGGTCCGGCCAATCCGTCTGGGCAGCGCGCGCCAAGTGCTCTGGTAACTGGGCAAACGCAGTGTTCAGTTCACGGTCCTTCGTCCATTCAGCAATAAAGCTGACGAGGGATACGACAGACGTTACGAATGTCTTTGTTGCTGCAACGCTCAATTCAGGACCGGCATGGATGTCCAGTGTTCGATGGCTTGCATTAGCAAGTGGTGAGTCAGAATGGTTTGTGACCGCAAGAGTGAGTGCCCCCCCTGCCCTTGCTGTGCGTGCCATTTCGACAATATCCGGGCTTTGCCCCGACTGTGAAATCGAAACACAGACACCCCGCGAAAGCTGCACTTTTGCCCCATAGATCGAGGCGATTGACGGACCGATCGAGGCCACAGGCAGGCCGAGTTTCAACTCCGTGGCGTATTTGAAATAGGTCGCGGCATGGTCAGATGACCCTCGCGCAACTGTTGCAACTACCAATGGATTGGCCGCAAGTGTCGCTTCTGCTGCGTCCCTGATCGCTGACCTTCCTTGCGATAGAAGCCGATCCACAGCGTCTGGAATTTCGTGAACTTCCAGCCACATTTTGCTGGGTTTCGAAGGAGTTTCGTTGATCATTGTCGGGTCCCTTGGTGGAGGCACATAACTTAGCGGTTAGTTGTTAGTGTCCGGAAGTCGCAATTCGGCGACGAAGTTATAGGTATCACCTCGATAGATTGATCGGGTCAGTTCTATAGCTCGCCCGCCGCTTAGATAGGCGATCCTTTCGATGCGTAGGCCCGCAGCCTGCGGTCTCACTTCAAGTAAATCGCTGTCTTCGTCCGATAGATTGATTGCAGAGATTTTCTGAATGGCTCTGATCGGGCGCATCCCGGTTTCACCCAAAACCTGGTACAGTGATGCTGTTACACTGACAGGGTTGGGCAAGACGTCCGGCGGCAGAGCCGCGCGTTCGATCGCCATTGGGCGACCGTCTGCCAAACGAAGTCGGGAGAGTCGCGCAACTTGATCGCCCGCGCCCAGCCCAAGCGTCATGACTTCATCAGGAGACGGCATGAAAAGACCTCGCTCAAGCCATCGAACATCCGATTTGAAACCGCGCCGGGCCATGTCTTCCGTGAACGACGTTAACCGTGACAAAGACTGTTCTACCTGAGGCCTGGCGGGAGCAACGAACGAACCTGAACCTTGACGTTGGACGACCAGCCCCCGATCAACGAGATCGGCGAATGCCTTGCGAACCGTAACCCGTGACAACCCGGTCAGACTGGCGATTTCCCGCTCCGGAGGAATGGGCATATCCTGTGCGAACAAACCATCCTTGATCCCCGCTTCGATCCGTCTCCGCAACTGCACATAGAGGGGGCCCGCGTCGTCCTTTAGCCAATCATGGGGCAACAGATATCCCGCCACATCCATCATTTCTGTTCACCTTTAGACGCCAAACTGAGAGCGCCATCGAGAGCGTTTCCTCTTGCCACTGCTACGGCCGTGGCCATCATCGCTGGCAGCCACTGCCTATACGGTGGCCCAATCCCCCCAACTAGACAGATCGGCTCTTCGGCCTTCCAACCGAGCGCGCCAATTGCGCGCGCTATGTATCCCGCACCTTCCCGCAAAAGCTCGACCCCGATCTCATCGTTTTCAGTCGCAGCTTGAATTACCGCCGGCGCAAAACCCGCTAGCTCTGCCGGAGTTGCCAAATGGGCAAAAGAAACCACGCTGGCCGGGATATTCCCGTGAAGGTCCATCACTTCACGGGAAAGCTTGCTATGGTCTCGCAGGCCATCATGGGCCAGCAAACATTCCTGTAGCAGGCGCCTTCCCAAGTATGAGCCAGAAGCC
>JBATMT010000328.1:0-2120 GCA_049289975.1 Paracoccaceae bacterium
GCCGCGACGGACCTTTTCCACCTTGTCATCAAAGCGGTGGTCCAGAGCGCGCTTTTGCGCCTCGAACTGATCGTGCAGGGCTTCGACTTCCTTGGCGAGATCTTCTTCGCCAACCGCCAGCTGCCACCACTGGCCACGCGACAGCGATTCCAGCAGTTCTTCGTCGATCACCGCACCGGACTTGATGCCTTTCGGACCCTTCACCGCGGACTTGCCGAGGATCATGGACTTCAGACGCGCGTAGATGTTGCGCTCGAGGATCGCCATTTCGTCGTCGCGGTCACGCGCCAGACGTTCGACTTCTTCGCGCTCGATCTGCAACGCACGTTCGTCCTTGTCGACGCCGTGACGGTTGAAGACACGCACTTCCACGACCGTCCCGAAGTCACCCGGCGGTAGACGCAGCGACGTATCGCGAACGTCCGATGCCTTCTCGCCGAAAATGGCGCGCAGAAGCTTTTCTTCCGGCGTCATCGGGCTTTCGCCCTTCGGAGTGATCTTGCCCACAAGGATGTCACCCGGGCCGACTTCGGCACCGATGTACACGATACCGGCTTCGTCGAGGTTGCGCAGGGCTTCCTCGCCGACGTTCGGAATATCGCGGGTGATCTCTTCCGGTCCAAGCTTGGTGTCACGGGCGGCGACTTCATATTCCTCGATGTGGATCGAGGTGAAGACGTCGTCGCGCACGATACGCTCGGAGATCAGGATCGAGTCTTCGTAGTTGTAGCCGTTCCACGGCATGAAGGCGACGATGACGTTCTTGCCAAGCGCCAGTTCCCCCATGTCGGTCGACGGACCGTCAGCGATAACCTCGTTCTTGCGAACCTTGTCACCCACCTTCACCAGAGGCTTCTGGTTGATACAGGTGTTCTGGTTCGACCGCTGGAACTTGCGCAGACGATAGATGTCAACGCCAGCATCACCCATTTCAAGATCTTCGGTCGCCCGTACAACGATACGGGTCGCGTCGACCTGGTCGATCACGCCGCCGCGCTTCGCCATGATCGCAGCGCCCGAGTCTTCGGCCACGACGGCCTCGATCCCGGTGCCTACGAACGGAGCGTCCGCTTGCAGAAGCGGCACGGCTTGCCGCTGCATGTTCGAACCCATGAGCGCGCGGTTGGCGTCGTCATTTTCGAGGAACGGAATGAGCGATGCCGCAACCGAAACCAGCTGCTTCGGCGAAACGTCGATCAGGCTGATCGCGTCCGGCGGGTTGAGCATGAATTCGCCAGCCTGACGCGACGAAACCAGATCCGAGGTGAAGCGGCCTTCGCTATCAAGATCAGCGTTGGCCTGCGCCACAGTGTGGCGCATCTCTTCGGTGGCCGACATGTACTGAACTTCGTCAGTAACCTTGCCGTCCTTGACCTTGCGGTAGGGGGTCTCGATGAAGCCGTACTTGTTCACGCGGGCATATGTCGCCAGCGAGTTGATCAGACCGATGTTCGGACCTTCGGGCGTTTCGATCGGGCACATCCGGCCATAGTGGGTCGGGTGAACGTCACGAACCTCGAAGCCAGCACGCTCACGGGTCAGACCGCCTGGCCCAAGAGCCGACAGACGGCGCTTGTGCGTGACTTCCGACAGCGGGTTGGTCTGGTCCATGAACTGCGAGAGCTGCGACGAGCCGAAAAATTCACGCACTGCAGCCGCTGCCGGCTTGGCGTTGATCAGGTCTTGCGGCATCACCGTGTCGATCTCGACCGACGACATGCGTTCCTTGATCGCCCGCTCCATGCGGAGCAGACCAACGCGGTACTGGTTTTCCATGAGTTCGCCGACCGAACGCACCCGGCGGTTGCCGAGGTGGTCGATATCGTCGATCTCGCCCTTGCCGTCGCGCAGTTCCACCAGGGCCTTCACACAGGCAATGATGTCGCCACGGTCCAGCGTGCGCTGGGTATCCGGTCGACCAAGGTCCAGACGCATGTTCATCTTCACGCGGCCGACGGCCGACAGATCATAGCGTTCCTTGTCGAAGAACAGCGACTGGAACAGCGACGACGCGGCCTCGACCGTCGGCGGCTCGCCCGGGCGCATGACGCGGTAGATGTCCATCAGGGCACCTTCGCGGTTCATGTTCTTGTCGGCGGCCATCGTGTTGCGGATGTAGG
>JBATMT010000329.1:0-3543 GCA_049289975.1 Paracoccaceae bacterium
GTGCTAACCCTGCACGCTAGCATCGCGGATGAGGCCTCGGTCGATATCGCCCTCAACGAACTGGCTGTCCTGTATTCGGCATATTCTGACGGGTTTGCCACGCCTTTGCGTTCGCCAAAGTTGCAGCATGCCGATCTGGTGCGCTGGCAAGATGGCTGGATGCAGGGCGCTGTTCTGGACGGTCAGATCAGCTGGTGGCGCGACAGGTTGGACGGTGCACCTGCGGCTCTGGCGCTGCCAATTGACCACAATCGACCGCCAGTTCAGACCCACGCTGGCGCGCGGCACGTCTGGTTCATAGCGCAAAAGGCCAGCCAGACCGAACTCGGGACAGCTTTCGCGATCCTGCTACATCGTTTCAGCGGTCAAAGTGATATCAGCATTGGTCTGGAATTGCCGCATCGCGCGTTGGACGGAGCGGCGGGGTTGCTGGGGCCATTGGTCAATCTTGCGGTTCTTCGGTTGACGGTCGAAACCGGCATGACGATCAGCGACCTGAAGCGCGACTATGTAGCGGCCCTTGCCGATGTGCATGATCATGGCGCGACACCCTTTGATCTGGTCGTAGACGCATTGCAGCCCGAGCGTCGGTTGAACCAGTCGCCGTTGTTTCAGGTGTTGTTACGCCTGCACTCAGATGAAGGGTCGCTTCCTTCGTTCAACCGGGCCAAGGCGCTGCCGCTTCCCGATGATCTGGTGCGATCGGAATATGACCTGACACTGACGCTCCGCGCTACTGGTGCCGGTATCGAAGCCGGGATCGACTATGCTGCCGACCTGTTCGAGCCTGCCACAATCGCGCGGATGGCCGAAGCGTTTGACCGGATATTGTCGCAGATGGCGTTGCCGGATCAGGACGTTCTCGCCAACCCATTGTTGAGCGACACGAGTTTCGCCACTGTGGTTAAAGACTGGAACGACGTTGGGTCGGACTTTTCCGAACTCGCCCCGATCCCGGTGATGTTCGAGGAACAGGTGCGGCGGCATCCCGATGCGGAATGTGTCGTTTGTGGCGATCAGACCCTGACATTTGCCGAACTGAACGCGCGGGCAAACCGGCTCGCACGCGGTCTTCGCGATCGGGGCATCGGGCCTGACGACAGGGTTGGTCTCTGTGCCGAGCGCTCGGTCGAGATGATGGTGGCTATGGTTGGCATCCTCAAGGCGGGGGCGGCCTATGTGCCACTGGATCCAGCCCTCCCCGCCGACCGTCTGGCCTATATGGCGCAAGATGCAGGGATCGCAATTGCCCTGACCACGGATTCCCTGTCTGCGGCGCTGCCTCCGCTGACCTGCCCGGTTTTCTTGCTGAACCGCGAATTCTCCACTTTGCCCGACGATACGTCCGACCTTGGTGTGGCGATCCATCCGCAGAATCTCGTCTATATCATTTATACTTCCGGCTCGACGGGACAGCCCAAGGGAGTGGCCGTGCCGCATGGCGGAGTTGCCAACCGCCTTGTCTGGATGACCCATGCCTATGGCGTGACCGCTGATGAACGGGTCATGCAGAAAACGCCCTACAGCTTCGACGTTTCGGTATGGGAACTGTTCTGGCCGCTGATTGCGGGGGCTACGCTGGTGATGGCCAAGCCGGGGGGCCATCAGGACGTGGCCTACATGGCCGGGCTGATCCGCGACCAACGCATCACCACCATGCACTTCGTGCCGCCGATGCTGGAGTTTTTCCTGACGCTAGCCGATTTGGCGGGTGCAAGCTCTCTCCGGCAGGTGCTTTGTTCAGGCCAAGCACTGCCGGTTGCCCTTCAGAACCGCTTCTTTCAGATGCTGCCCGGCGTGAAGCTGCGCAACATGTACGGCCCCACCGAAACCTGCGTCGAAATCTCGGCATGGGACTGCACGCCGGTCGATGGCCAGATGACGGTTCCAATCGGGCGACCCATCGCCAACAACCAGATGTACATTCTCGACGCTGCAATGAATCCGGTGCCGGTCGGCGTAGCTGGAGAGCTGATGTTGGCCGGTGCGCATCTGGCGCGTGGCTATCTCAATCGGCCCGACCTGACTGCCGACAAGTTCATTCCCAACCCGTTTGGTGCGCCTGGAGCGCGACTTTACAAGTCAGGCGATCTGGCACGATTCCTGTCGGACGGGACCATCGAATATCTTGGCCGAATCGACGATCAGGTGAAGATTCGCGGGTTCCGCATTGAACTGGGCGAGATCGAGGCTCGGCTTCGCGCGCAGCCGGGATTGCGCGACGCGCTGGTCATGGCGCGGGACGACATCGCCAACGACAGGCGACTGGTGGCGTATGTGGTGTCCGCAAGCGGCGCTGCACCCGACGAAGCCGAATTGCGCAGCGCCCTTTTGGCGGCCCTGCCCGACTATATGGTGCCCTCTCATTTCGTATGGCTCGACGCTTTCCCGGTAACGCTGAACGGCAAGGTCAACCGCAAGGCACTGCCGTTGCCGGTCCTGAGCCGCGACGACGAAGGCTATGTCACACCACAGGGTGACGTCGCGCAGGCGCTTGCCGAGATTTGGGCGCAGTTGCTGGGACTCGACCGTGTCGGGGCAACCGACAGCTTCTTCGCACTTGGCGGCCATTCGCTGCTGGCCACCCAGGCAATCTCAAAGATTCGCTCGAAATTCGGCGTCGATGTGCCGTTGCGCGCCATTTTGTTCGATCAGCCGACAATTGCCGAACTTGCGCCACTGATCGGCAAACTGGTCGCGCGGCAGGCCGGCACGGTGATGACCACCATTCAGCCCACCGACCGAACCGGCGAATTGGACCTGTCCTTTTCGCAAAAGCGTCTGTGGTTTCTGGACCAGCTGGAACCGGGCAATCCGTTCTACAACATCCCTGCGCCGACCCGTCTGCAAGGCGAGCTGAACGTGGATGCCCTGCGGGCAGCGCTGAACCAGATTGTTCGTCGGCACGACATTCTGCGAACTCGATTCATCACGCGGGATGCACGCCCGATCCAGTTGATCCAGCCAGAGTTCGAGCTTGATATCCCGGTCATAGACCTGTCGCATCTGGCACCCGACGCTGCCTTGGCCGAGGCCCGCCGCCTTGCAACCGCCGACGCGCAAACCTCGTTCGATCTCGAGGCGGCCCCGCCAATCCGCGCGACGTTGTTGCGTCTGCGATCCGACGACCATGTGATCTTGTTCAACATGCATCATATCTTGTCTGATGGCTGGTCGATGGGCGTGCTTGTCACCGAGTTCGTGGCGATCTATCGGGCCTTTAGCACGGGAAAGCCGGACCCGCTGCCGCCGCTGCCGATCCAGTATGTCGACTTTGCCGCATGGCAACGCAACTGGTTGCAGGGCGACACTTTGCAACAGCAGCTAGCCTACTGGTCCGGCCAGTTGCACGACGCGCCGCCGATCCTTGCGCTGCCGACCGACATGCCGCGCCCCGCAGCCCAAAGCTATCGCGGCGCCACCCACGACATGGTCATACCGGCGCAGGTGGTGTCCGAACTTTACGCACTTGGCGCGCGCCACCAAAGTACGCTCTACATGGTGTTGCTGTCTGTCTTCAACATCCTGCTCTCACGCTATTCC